>NZ_JAKZFS010000002.1:600000-815047 GCF_022808915.1 Fundidesulfovibrio terrae | reverse complement strand
CCCGCGAAGCTATTGGGGATTCCAAAGGAACCCCGTCCCTTTGGCCGCCGGAGGCATCTTCCTCTTTTCTAAACTCCCAGCGCCAGCAGAATCCCAAGCGAGATCGCCGCATAAACTCCCGCCAACGCGTCGTCGATCATGATGCCGAAGCCGCCGGGCAGCCAGCACTCGGACGCGCGCACCGGCGGGGGCTTCAGGATGTCAAAGGCCCTGAACAGCACGAATCCCCAGAAGAGCTGCGCAGGCGAAAGCGCCGTGAAAGGCAGGTAGGTAATCCACTGGCCGAGCACCTCGTCGATGACGCACAGGCCCGGGTCCTTGCGGCAGAGGTTTCGCTCCACGATGTCGCAGGCTAGGCCGCCGCCGATGAACACCAGCGCGATGATCAGCAGGCGCACGGGCAGCGGCGCGGGCATGAAGACGAAAGGCGCGGCCACGGCGGCCACGGCCGAGCCCCAGGTGCCGGACACGGGCAGCTTGCCGAAGGGGCCCACCGAGGCGAAGTTGGTGGCAATGCGGTCGATGAAAGTCACGTTGTCGCTCCTGAACGGTATGGTGAATTCTGCCGGAGGCTTATCCGAAGCGCGACAGTACATGCTCGGGCTCGCAAGCGCCAGTGCATCGCTACAGGCCTGAGTCGCCCGAAGCGACGCGCACCGGCGTCGGTTGATCGACTGTTGACATGCGCTCGGCTTGCGCCTAAACATCACTTCGACATTTATCGAATCATAAAAACGGACACGCCATGAACACCGCCCAGGCCGCAAAGATCCTGAAAGCCCTCTCCCATCCCAACCGGCTGGAAATCTACCTGGCCATCACCAAGGGGGAGAAGCGCGATTTCGAGGCAGGCTGCGAGTGTTGCGTCTCGGACATCATGGCCAAGCTCAACATCGGCGCGCCCACCGTTTCCCACCATCTCAAGGAGCTGGTCAACGCGGGGCTCATCGAGACCGAGCGCCAGGGGAAGTATCTGGTGGCCCGGCCCAACCTGAAGATTCTCGAGGAGGTGATGCAAATATTCCCCATCAAGCTCTCATGAGCGCTTGCGGGACAGATGCAGACGCAGCCGGGAGCAAAGCGGACGTCCCCCAACCTTGAGCTCCGGGAAGCATGCTTTGGCGGCGGCGGGTTCCTCACCCGGAAATGCGGAGGAAGTGAGACGCAAAGACCGGCAGTGATCAGGCATGATACTGGCTTGATCTTTCAGGAGCTGAGCGCGAAACGCGCACACCAGGGCCATGCGCCCTTTTTCTTCGGGTCAATAATTCGATATTTGTCGAATTTAACAACAATCAACAGGAGTCACAGCATATGAAATGGACCACCGAGAACATGCCCTCACAGCAGGGAAAAACGGTCGTTGTCACGGGAGCCAACAGCGGCATCGGCTTCGAGACAGCCAAGGCCTTCGCCCGGAAGGGAGCGGATGTGGTGCTGGCCTGCCGCAGCCTGGACAAAGGGGAGCACGCGGCGGGCCTGCTCGTGCGCCTTCTTTCAAACGGGGATGAGGCCCAAGCCGGGCCGGGCGGGCGCAACGCTTCCGCTTTCGCCAGGCGGGAACTCCCCGCGGGCGGATCGGTGACGTTCATGCACCTGGACCTGGCTGACCTGGCCTCGGTGCGTGCGTTTTCTCAAGCATTTCTTGAACGTTTCCCCAGGCTGGACACCCTGGTGAACAACGCCGGGATCATGATCCCGCCTCGGTCCGAAACAGCGGACGGCTTCGAGATGCAGATGGGCACCAACCACCTGGGGCATTTCGCGCTCACGGGGCATCTGCTGCCGAGGCTCTTGGAGGCAGAGGACCCGCGTGTGGTGGTGGTCTCCAGCAGCGCCCACGCCCTCGGCTGCCTCAAGCTGGACGACCTCAACTGGCGCAGGCGCTGCTATTGCAAATGGCGGGCGTACGGCGACAGCAAGATCGCCAACCTGTATTTCGCGGGCGAGCTGCAGCGGCGCCACGGCAAAGGCCTGACGGTGACGGCCGCCCATCCGGGCTGGACGGCCACAAACCTGCAGAAGAACATGTGCCTGTCGCGGCCGCTCAACCGCATGTTCGCCATGGAGCCCTGGCAAGGCGCGCTCCCGACGCTCTATGCGGCCACATCCAGGGACCTGCGCGGCGGCGAGTTCGTGGGCCCGGACGGCTGCACGGGGCTTCGGGGGTATCCGGCGGTGGCCAAGCCCAACAAGCGCTCGCAGGACCAGGACATGGCCCGGCGGCTCTGGGACACCTCGGAAGAGCTGACCGGCGTTCGCTACGAAACGCACTGACGGACGCGGCCAGGCCCAAAGCCTTCCGCAACGTACGGTCGGCAGCAACGAAAGGCCTCCCGCATCCTTGGAGGCGGGAGGCCGAAACATCGAGGCGGGCTCCAGGGAAGAGCCTCTCCTAGAAAGACAGAAATTCGTCCTTTGAAAGCCAGAGTTCCTCGATCCTGTACATGTGCCAGTAATCGTGCATGAGAATATGCCGGACAAGAATGCGCAACCCATACTGGGTGTATTCCGGATGCACCGCTGCGCGGTCCCAGGAGGCAGGATCCATGCTCCGCAAGATTTCCAGCTGCTTTCTTCTCCCCGAATCAAAGCGAGCCAATGCCGTTTCAACATCGACTCCGGCCGCATTCGGGGAGTATGTGCCTTCAGCAGGAAGAAAGGGCACGAACTCCGGAACATCCTCGTTCAATATGCGCTGAATTCTCTGGTGCAGCATCGGCTGAACATCGGCCAAGTGGCCGACGTGCTCCAGGATGGTCCAGCACTTCTCGCCCCGCCGTTCCAGCACACGCCCGGAGGGAATGCGCCGCACCATTGAGGACAGAACGCTGTGCACCCGGGCCAGACCATCCAAGCAGTCACGAACGTCTTGCATCACCTTCTCGCTCCCTGGATAAGGTTGCGGCGCTAGACGGTCCTTGGCGCTACGGCTCTTAAGGTGACAAGGACCTTCAGGATTTCCGCCACGGGCAGGCCGACCACATTCGTATACGATCCGTCCACCCGGGCGATCATGAACGCGCCCAGGCCCTGGATGGCATAGCCGCCCGCCTTGTCCATGGGCTCGCCCGTGGCCACGTAGGCGGCGATGGCCTCTTCGGAGAGTTCCGAGAACGTCACCCTGGACGCGGGGGCTTCCTCCCAAACGGTTTCGCCATCCGGCCCGACAAGCACGCAGCCGGTGACCACGGCGTGTTCGCGCCCGGAGAGCATGGCCAGCATCCTCTTCGCATCCTCCACGTTCGCGGGCTTGCCCAAGATGTGTTCCCCCACGGCCACGACGGTGTCCGCGCCCAGCACGAACGATCCCGGGTGCCCCCAGGCCACGTCGCGGGCCTTCAGGCGGGCCATGCGCAGGGCGTAGCCGCCTGGGGTCTCGCCAGCCTCGGCCGGGGGTTCGTCCACGGTGGAGGGTATCACCCTGAACGCAATCCCGGTCGATCCCAGAAGTTCCAGCCGCCTCGGCGAAGCCGAAGCCAGAATGATATCCGCCTTTTCCCTGAAAGCACCTTTCGTCACGCCGTCCTCTCGATATGCCGCATTGTTGCTCACGAATCCCGCGAAGCGATAACGGATTCCAAAGGAACGAAGTTCCTTTGGCCGCCGGAGGCATCTTGAATTCTTCTCATCGCCCTCCTGCCCGCCCGCCGGGCCTATCCCACCCTCCCTCCCCCGGTCAACGTCCCCTCCCCCTCCTTGACGCTCCGCTCGCTCCGGGCTACATCGCATCCGCCTTCAACATCCGTTTCGCGTGACTGGCGAGAAACGTGGGCAACCACGGGGGAGCGCGAAACCTGCTACAAGCCGCTCGCCTGGGCTGCATCGTCAACCGATGCCAACCTTCCGACCAAGGAGGAGCCCATGCGATCCTGTCGAGACCTGCTTCAGTCAAACGATCCCGAAGTGTTCGAAACCCTGGCCGGCGAAGAGAACCGCCAGCGCCTGGGCGTCGAGCTCATCCCCAGCGAGAACTACACCTATCCCGAGGTGCTGGCCGTGCTTGGGAGCGTGTTCACCAACAAGTATTCCGAGGGCTACCCGGGCAGGCGCTACTACGGCGGCCAGGAGTTCACCGACCGGGTGGAGAACCTGGCCCGGGAACGCGCCTGCGAGGTGTTCAAGTGCGAGCACGCCAACGTGCAGCCGCTGTCGGGCTCGCCCATGAACCAGGCCGTGTACCTGGGGTTGCTTGAGCCCGGCGACACCATCCTGGCCATGGACCTCTCCCACGGCGGCCACCTGACCCACGGCGCGCCCGTGTCGCACATGGGGCGGCTCTTCAACTTCGTGCGCTACAAGACGGACGCTTCCGAAGGGGCCATCGACGCAGGCGAAGTGCGCGCCCTGGCCCGCGAGCACAAGCCCAAGCTGGTGCTCTGCGGCTACACGTCGTATCCGCGCGACCTGGACTACGCGGCCTTCAAGGCCGTGGCGGACGAGGTCGGGGCGTTCACCATGTGCGACGCCTCGCACTACGCCGGGCTGGTGGCGGGCGGCGTGATGCGTAATCCCTTCGACTACGGCTTCGACGTGGTGACCACCACCTCGCACAAGTCCCTGCGCGGGCCGCGCGGGGGCATGGTGCTGTGCCGCAAGGACCTGGCCGCGCGCATCGACAAGTCGGTGTTCCCGGGCTTGCAGGGCGGGCCGCACATGAACGTGATCGCAGGCATCGCCATCACCATGGGCAAGGCGCTCGCGCCCGAATTCAGGGACTACGCCCGGCAGGTGCTCCTCAATGCCAAGGCCTTCGCGGCGGCGCTCATGGCGGACGGGGCGCAGCTGGTCACGGGCGGCACGGACAACCACATGCTGGTGATGAATACGAGCAAGAGCTTCGGCCTGGACGGCAAGGTGGCCGAGGAGCTCCTGGACGAGGTGGGCATCACCACCAACAAGCAGATCGTGCCTGACGACCCGAATCCGCCCCTTCGCCCCAGCGGCATCCGCATCGGAACGCCGGCGGCCACCACGCGCGGCATGAAGGAATCCGAGATGGAGCGGCTGGCGGGATGGATCGTGGACGTGCTCAGGCATCCGGATGACGCGGGCAGGCGCGTGGCCATCCGCCGCGAGGTGGAGGAAATGTGCGGGCGCTTCCCGGTGCCGGGGCTGGAATAGAAACTCCCGCTAAACGGCGGGCGCGGTGACGAGCCGCGCCCGCGCCTGGTAATAGGCCACCTGCCCGGCCATGTCGGCTTCGACGCCCCTGATGATCCGGTTCACGCAGCCGCCGCGCGAGAGCCAGTCGCCGCGCGGATAGAGCACGGCATCCGGGTGCAGGCTTTCCAGGATGTCCACGCGCACCTCCATGGATCCGTGCGCCGTCTCCAGGAGGGCCACGCCCCCGGGAGCGAGCGTGGCAAGCGCGGCACAGTCCGGCGAGACGAACACCCTGGGCGGCGATTCCTGCTCCTCCTCGGGAACCTGCGAGAGCAGGTGGTCGCGGCGCACAGGGCTCAAGAGCCGCAGAGGGTAGCGGGGATCGTCCGGGCGCTCGGGGTGCAGCTCCTCCGGCAGGCGGTAGAGCCCGTCCGGGTGGGCGAACACCCCGTCCGCCCAGGGGGTCTCGGGCATGTCCACGCCGAGGAACCCTTTTTCGCGAAGCTCCGACAGCGACGAGCGCAGATTTCCCCCGCACAGTGCCGTGTCCAGCACCTCTTCCGCAGCAGGGAAATTCACGGGCGGATCGAGGACCGCCCCCAGCGCGGACGCAATGTCGAAGTTGCTGCGGGCCTGCCCGCGCGGTTCGAGCACCTTGGCCGAATGGTTCAGATACGGGTGCGAGTCGGCTTTGGCGATGTCCTCGCATTCGAGCATGAGGGCCGGCGGCAGAATGACCGTGGCCGCGCGGGCGGTGTCGGTCATGAAGGGCTCCACCACCACGGTGAAGCGCTCCTTGAGCATTGCGGCCGTTGCCAGGCTGTCCGGGCATTGGGTCACGAGGTTCATGCCCTCCACCCAGACGAACTCCACGGGCGGATCGGCGCGTCCGACCTGTGCGGCCAGGTCTGTGAGCGGGAATTTCCTGCCGGAGCCTGGCTCGGCCTGGGTCCAGTTCCAGGCGGCCTGCTTCAGATCCTGGCGCATGTAGTAGACGCCGCCGCCCGCGCGCCCGATGTTTCCCGTGAGCATGGCCAGGGCGTCGATGAAGCGGACGTTTTCGCCGCCGTGTGCGTAGCGCTGCACGCCGCGCCCGATGAGGGTGGCCGTGGGACCGCCCTGCCCCGGCGAATACCAGTCCGCCAGCATCCCGGCCTGCTGGCGGGACACGCCGCAGGCGTCGAGCAGGACTTCCAGGTCGAGCCCGCCCAGAAGATCCAGGAACGCCCGAGCGTCGGCGCACCGGGCCAGTGACGCCGAGTCGAGGACGCCGCAGGCGCCGCCGCCCGCCCATCCCGATTCGCCCGGCGAGACATGGACTTGCCCGCGCTCCAGCAGGATTTTCATGGCCGCCGCAGCAAGAAAACGGTCCGTGCCCGGCCGGATGACGATCTCGACGTCGCTTATGCCCGCGTAGCCCGGGTCTCCCGGATGGATGGACAGAACCCGCGCGCCGCGCTTGCGGGCCTTGGCGATCATGGCGGCAAGGTGCACCGACTGGGCTCCGGCGTTGCGGCCCCAGTTCACGATGCGTTCGGCCCGCATGGCCTCGCTCAGGGGGCCCTGGCGCACGGCCCCGAAGTCGCGCCGCACGGCCTCGGCCCCGGCCGCCAGGCAGGGCGAACCGGAGAATCCGGACGCACCGAGCGTGCCGAAGAGCAGCTTGCTGGCCTGGTGCAGAAGCCCGAAGGAGGCGTGATAGTGGACGTGGAGCATGCGCTCGGGCGTCCTCCGCAGACGCTGGACCTGGGCGGCGATGAGCGAGAGGGCCGCCTCCCAGGAGGCTTCGCGGAAGCCCTCGCCATCGCGAATGAGCGGCGTGACGATGCGCCTGAGGCTTGTAAGCCGCTCGGCGAACCGGGCGGTCTTGGCGCAGATGAATCCTTGCGTGAAAGGATGGTCCGGGTTGCCCCGGACTACCAGCTTGCCGCCCTCGCCCACCTCGACGACGAGCGCGCAGCCGTCGCCGCAGTGGCGGGTGCAGGCGGTACGGACGATACGGCTCATGGACTGCGGAACCTCGGAATCCTGCGCCCCGGGCGCTCGCTGCGCGAAGCCCCCAAAGGGGCCACGCGGGAGCGGACCGGGACGCCCGGCTCAACGTGTTATTTGGCAGGGGCCAGCAATGCCGAGCGCAGGGCCTCGTCCAGGGTCGGATGGGGGAAAACAAGCTCCTCGCACTGCTTGCGCGTCCAGCCCTGCCGCACCATCACCGTGGACAGCGTGGCAAGAGAAGCCACTCCGTGCCCCACGCCGGTGACGCCGACGAGCTTGCCCTCGCTCCACACGCACTTCACCAGGCCGCCGGTGGCCCCGTGGGCCTGGGCGATGGGGTTGGCCACCAACTGGGCGCGGCTCACGGCCACGTCCATGCCCTTGTCCCGGGCCTCAGCCTCCATGACACCCACGCGCATGGTCTCGGGCGCGCCGTACATGCAGCCGGGGATAGGGCCAGGGTTGTACGCCCCGTTCTCCTCGCCCGCGAAATGTCTCACCGCCCATTCACCCTGGCTGGACGCCGCATGGGCCAGGAGCGTGCGGCCGTTCACGTCGCCCACGGCGTAGACCGTGGGCGAGGCCAGGAGGTGCTCGTCGGTGTGCACCCAGCCCGCGCCCTTGACCTCGGCCCCAAGCATCTCGAGCATCAGGTTGCGGGAGTTGGGCAGGCGGCCCACGGCCAGCAGGCACTTGTCTGCGCCGAACTCGCGCCCATCCTCCAGCACCAGCCTGGCCGCGCCGTCAACGCTCTCGAGGCTGGCGATCTTCACGCCGGTGTGGATGTCCCAGCCCGCGCGCTTGAATGTCTGGTGCAAGGCCTTGCTTATTTCCTCGTCCTCGGTGGGGGCGATGCGCGGGGCCACGTCCACCAGGGTGATGGCTGATCCGGCGCGCGAGAAGAACTGGGCCAGCTCCAGGCCGATGAAGCCGGCGCCCACCACCAGCAGCCGTTTGGGAACCTCGCGGATGCTGAGGATGTCGCCGGAGTTCAGGATGGCGTCGTGGTCGGCCTTGAGGCCGGGGTGCGCGGCCGGGCGGCTGCCCGTGGCCAGGATGCACTTCTTGTATTGGAGGGTCTTCGGCTCGCCGTCCACCTCGAACACGGATTTCACAGCCCCGATCATCTTGAGCTCGCCGCGCACGAACTCCACGCCGAGCTTCTGGAGTTCGGCGGCCATGGCCTTGCGGGTGGCCTCCAGATGGCGCTTCTTGCGGTCCACCAGGGCGGGCAGGTCCACGAAGACCTCGCCGGAGCCGGTCTTCATCTTCTGTTGGCCTTCCAGTTCCGCCTTGGGAGCCACGGCCGCCAGCAGGAACTTGGTGGGGATGCACCCCCAGTTCAGGCAGGAGCCGCCCAGGTGCTCCTTTTCGACAAGAGTGGTGGAGATGCCGCGCTTGGCGGCCGCGAGGGCCGCGTCGTATCCGGCCGGGCCGCCGCCGACGATGAGCAGGTCTGATGCCATGATGTTCTTTTCGGGTAGAAGGTGCTTGGAAAAATACGGAATACAGCCGTGATGGTGGTAGATTGGAGAGTGCGCATAAGGCAAGAGAAAAAGCCGCCGCCCGGACGCTTGGTCCCGGCGGCGGCTTCCCGAGGGGCTGGCAGGCCGTCTCTACATATCCTGAGTGATATGCATGTTGCGCGCGGCAGCGGTTTCGTCGAGCCTGGTCACGGGCAGCGTCACCGGAGCGGTCTGCACGGCGGCCGGGTCGGTTTCGGCCTGGGCCAGTATCTCGCGAAGATCCTTCACGAACTCATCCATGGTCTGCTTGGATTCGGTCTCCGTGGGCTCGAACATCAGGCATTCCTTGACGATGAGCGGGAAGTAGATCGTGGGCGCGTGATAGCCCTTGTCCAAAAGCGCCTTGGCGATGTCCAGGGCGCGCACGCCCTTGTGGGACTGCTTGTCGGCCGAGGCCACGAACTCGTGCATGCAGATGCGGTCGTAGGGCACCTCCAGCACGTCGTCTAAGAGCTTGCGCATGTAGTTGGCGGCCAGCACGGCGTTTTCGCTCACGCGGATCAGGCCTTCGCGGCCCAGGCGCAGCATGTAGGCGTAGGCTTTAAGCACCACGCCGAAGTTGCCGTAGAACGGGGCCACGTAGCCGATGGACTTGGGGTAGTCGTAGCGCAGGTGGAAGCGCCCGGAGGGGTCCTTCACCACGCGCGAGATGGGCAGGTAGGGCACGAGCTTCTCGCACACGCCGACCGGACCCGAGCCCGGGCCGCCGCCGCCGTGGGGCGTGGCGAAGGTCTTGTGCAGGTTCACGTGCACCACGTCGAATCCGGCGTCGCCCACGCGCATCTTGCCCATGATGGCGTTCAGGTTCGCGCCGTCATAGTAGAGAAGCGCGTCCACGCTGCGCAGCATGTCCACGATCTTGGGCAGGTTCTTCTCGAACAGGCCCAGGGTGTTGGGGCAGGTCATCATCATGCCCGCCACCTCGTCGGTAAGCACCGCGGCCAGGGCGTCCGGGTCCACGATGCCGTCCTTGGAGGCCACCGAGACCACTTCGTAGCCGGCGATGGCGGCCGAGGCGGGGTTGGTGCCGTGGGCCGAATCGGGGCAGATGATCTTGGTCTTCTTGTTGCCCTTGTCGGCATGGTAGGCGGCCATGGTCAAGACGCCCGTGAGCTCTCCATGCGCCCCGGCCATGGGGTGCAGGGTGAACTCGGACATGCCGGTGATCTCGCACAGCCAGCGCTCGGTCTCGTACATGACCTCGAGCGCGCCCTGGGTCAGCTCGTCGCCGCGCGGCAGCTGGGGCAGCAGCGGATGCAGGCGAGAGAACCCGGGCAGTCCCGCGATGTCCTCGCAGAACTTGGGGTTGTACTTCATGGTGCAGGAGCCCAGGGGGTAGAAGTTGGAATCCACCCCGTAGTTCTTGCGCGAGAGCATGCTGAAGTGGCGCACCACGTCCAGCTCCGAGAGCGAAGGCAGCGCGGCCGGGGCCTCGCGGGTGAGGTCGGCGGGCAGCATCTCGCCCATGTCGTGCTCGGGAGCGTCTGGCCAGACGCCCTCGCGGCCGGGAACGGATTTTTCGAACACAGTGCTCATAATTCGTCCTCCAGCCAGGCGGCCAGTATGTCGATGTCGCGGCGGGAGTGCTTCTCGGTGCAGCAGACCAGAAGGGAGTTTTCCAACCCGGGGTAGTAGCGCCCCAGCGGGAATCCGGGCACGAATCCCCGGCCGATCATGGCCAAGCAGACGTCCTGGGCCGGACGCGGCAGGGTGATGGCGAACTCGTTGCCCACGGGGCCGTGGGTCAGCATGGTGACGCCCTTGATGCGCGAGAGCTTCCCGGCGGCATAGCGGGCGTTCTCCATGCAGGTGCGCGCCGTGCGGCGAAGCCCTTCGTCGCCCAGGAGGCACATGTGGATCAGGCAGCGCAGGGCGCACAGGGCCTGGTTGGAGCAGATGTTGGAGGTGGCCTTCTGGCGGCGGATGTGCTGCTCGCGGGCCTGCAGGGTGAGCACATAGCCGGTGCGGCCCTGGGAGTCGGTGGTGCGGCCCACGATGCGGCCGGGCATCTGGCGCACCATGGCCTTGGTGCAGGTCATGATGCCAAGGTACGGCCCGCCGAAGGAGAGCGGCAGCCCGAGGCTCTGGCCCTCGGCCACGGCGATGTCCGCACCCATCTTGCCTGGCGTCTTGATGACGCTGGCCAGCACCGGGTAGGCGCTGACGATGCAGACGGCGCCCTTGGCCTTGGCGGATGCGAACAGGGCCGAAGCGTCCTCCACACAGCCGAAGAAGCTGGGGTTCTGCACCACCACGCAGGCGGTGGAGGCGTCCACGGCCTTTTCCATGGCCGCGAAGTCCGTGGCTCCGCTCGCGTGCGGCACCGTGACCAGCTCGAGATTCAGGTTCTTCGTGTAAGTGCCGAGCAGAATGCGGTAGATGGGGCTCACCGTCTCGGAGATGACCACCTTCACCCGCCTGGTCTGGCGCACGGCCATCATCATGGCCTCGTACAGGGCGGTGCCGCCGTCGTAGACCGAGGCATTGGAGCAGTCCATGTCCAGAAGCCGGGACACGGCTGTCTGGTATTCGAAGATGGCCTGGAGCGTGCCCTGGCTGGCCTCGGGCTGGTAGGGCGTGTAGGCGGTGTAGAATTCGCCGCGGCTGATCAGCGCGTCCACGGCCGAGGGCACGTAGTGATCGTAGAAGCCGCCCCCGAGAAAGCTCACGAGGCTGGTGTTGTTGCGCGAGGAGAGATCCTCGATCTTGGCCCGGGTGTCCATCTCGGACATCCCCGGCGGAAGGTCGAAGCTCTTGGGACGCAGGGTCTGGGGGATCTCGGCGAAGAGCTCTTCCATGGAAGAGACACCGACGGCCTCCAGCATGGCCCGCGTGTCCGCCGTGGTGTGGGGAACGTAGGGCATGGATTCTCCTCGCCTAGTGGCAGGACACGGCGGTTTGTTCGTAGGCGCTCGCGTCCAGCAGGCCCTGGGACTCGGCCGAGAGCTTCACCTTGATCATCCAGCCGCCCTCGAAGGGTTCCTGGTTGACCAGCTCGGGATTGGCCTCAAGCGCGGCGTTGACCTCGACCACCTCGCCGGTGACGGGGCTGTAGAGCTCGCTGGCTGCCTTCACGGACTCGATGGAGCCGAACTCGCTGCCCTGGGTCACCTGGGAGCCCACGGCGGGCAGGTCCACGAAGGTGATGTCGCCCAACTGCTCCTGGGCGAAGCTGGTGATGCCCACGGTGGCGGTGTCGCCCTCGATGCGGGCCCATTCGTGGGAAGGAGTGTACTTGAGGTCGGTGGGGAACATGTATGTCTCCTTGAAAGTATTGAGCTGGGCGTATTTTCCGAAACGCGGGGACTTTACCCCCAGGAGCCGCGCGGGGCAAGGCTTTCCTTGCATCCGCGCTCTTGCGCGCGGGGCCGCTTGCGGGTATCAGGTTCGCCTCCGGAGGACTTGCACCATGCGCACCCTGGCCCCCGCCGACGACCATACGGCGGCCACGACAAAAATGACCATCCCCGACTATACCAAAGGCCCGCGCCAGCAGCTTCGCGTGAGCGAGAACGGCCGCACCTGGCTTTTGAACCGCACGGAAGACCTGGAAAGCATCTGGGAAAACATCAGCCGCGAGGAGTTCGGCGAGGACGAGCGCATGCCCTACTGGGCTGAGCTCTGGCCCGCGAGCCTTCTTCTGTGCCGGTGGCTTGAGCGCAACCGCGGGGCCATCGCCGGGCGGCGCTGCCTGGACGTGGGCTGCGGACTGGGCCTCACGGGCATCGTGGGCAGCTGGCTCGACGCGAAAGTGGTGGGCATGGACCACCAGTGGCCCGCCGTGTTCTTCTCCCGCGAGAACGCGGACTTAAACGGCGTGGCCCAGCCTCTGTGGACCCAGATGGACTGGTGCGCCCCGGCCTTCAAGCCGGGCTCCTTCGACTTCATGTGGGGCGGGGACATCGTGTACGAAACACGGTTCTACCATCCGCTCACGAAATTGTTTAAGGAGTACCTGGCCCCGGGCGGCAGGATATGGCTGGCCGAGCCCCAGCGTAGCGTGTCCCGCCCGGTGTGGGAGCGCCTGGCCGGGGACGGCTTCAGCGTCCGCAAGCTCTTCACCGAGCCCGTGCCCGTGGAGGGCTACCACGTCACGGTGAACCTCTGGGAGATGACCATCCCGGAGTAAGCCCCCGCCGCCCACCGGCGGCAAAGGAAAAGACCCCATGGGCAAGACCATCCGCTTCGGCGTGTCGCTCAATTCGGACCTGCTGGACAAGTTCGACGCCCTCTGCGAGGAGCGCAGCTACCCCAACCGCTCCGAGGCCATCCGCGACCTCATCCGGGGAGTGCTGGTGGAGAAGGAGCAGCAGCTGGGCGACGCCGAGATCGCGGGGGTGCTCACCCTGGTCTACGACCACCACTTCTCCGACCTGTCCCAGCGGCTGGTGGAGATCCAGCACGACGAGCACGACGTGATATTGACCTCCGTGCACGTGCACCTGGACCACCACAACTGCCTGGAAGTGCTCATATTGAAAGGCCCCGGCGAGGCCATCAAGCGCCTCTCGGACAGGCTCATTTCCACCAAGGGCGTGAAGCACGGCAAGCTGACCCTGACCACCACAGGACAGGGGCTCGTCTAGGGCCATGCCCTCCCTGCGCATCACCATGACCCGCCGCCAGAAGTGGCGGCGCGCCCTCGTATTCGCGTCGTTCCTCCTCTTTCCGGTGACGCTCAACTATTTCTCGCCCGTGCTCATCCTCCAGGGGGCGATCAAGGGGGTTGTCACGGCAAGCGCCGTCACCTTCGGGCTGCTCTTTCTCTCGGGGATGGTCTTCGGGCGCGGCTTCTGCGCCTTCGCCTGCCCCGGCTCCGGGCTCCAGGAACCGCTCATGAGCGTGAGCCCGACGCGGATCACCGGCCCGGTGCCCGGCAAGATCAAGTGGGTGATCTTCATCCCCTGGATGACGGCCATCCTGACCTGCTACGCCCTGGCCGGAGCCTCCCTGCGCTTTGCGCCGCTCTTCATGATGCCCACGGGGATTTCCGTCTCCCAGCCCATGCTGTTCATCCCCTACTTCACCGTGCTGGCCCTCATCGTCTGGCTGGCCCTGGCGCTGGGCAAACGCGGCTTCTGCCACGCGGCCTGCTGGATGGCCCCGTTTCTGATCCTGGGGACAAGGGCCGGTGACGCCCTGGGGGTGCGGCGGCTTCGCCTCACGGCCGTCCCTGAGCGGTGCGGCGGCTGCGGCGCCTGCTCCAAACAGTGCTTGATGAGTCTTGCCGTGCAGGATATGGCCGCCTCCGGCCGCACGGACCATCCCGAGTGCATCCTGTGCGGCGAATGCGCCGACGCCTGCCCCCAAAAAGCCCTTGCGCTGGGCTTCGGCAAGGCGAACAAGAAATCCTGAGCGGCGCCGCGTCGAACCGGCGCGCCGCCGCCCGCTCCGGCCCCGCCGGACGAGAGAACACACATGAAAGACGTTCAAGCCTCCCCCTCCGACGTGTCCATCGCCATCAACCGCGTGGGCATCAAGTCGCTTCGCCTGCCGCTCACCGTGAAGGACCGCGAACACGGTCGCCAAAGCACCGTGGCCGAGGTGGACCTGGCCGTGGACCTGCCCGCCCAGTTCAAGGGCACCCACATGTCGCGCTTCGTCGAGGCGTTGGAGAGCTGGAACGGCGAGCTGGACTTTCGCGAGTTCAAGCACCTGGTGGAGGGCGTGCGCGACCGCCTGGACGCCCGGAACGCCCATGTCACGGTGCGCTTCCCCTATTTCCTGCGCCGCCCTTCGCCCGCGAGCGGCGCCGTCTCCACCATGGACTACGCCTGCACCGTGCAGGGCGACCTCACCGGCGAGGGCTTCCGCATGACCATGGGGGTGGAGGTGCCGGTAATGACCGTGTGCCCGTGCTCGCTGGCCATCAGCGCCCAGGGGGCGCACAGCCAGCGCACGGTGATCCGGGCGCGCTGCCGCTCCAAGGGGTTCGTCTGGCTGGAGGAACTCATCGACATGGCCGAGGCGGCGGGCTCGTCGCCGGTGTACGCCCTTCTCAAGCGCGAGGACGAAAAGCACGTCACCGAGGCGGCCTTCGCCAACCCCTGCTTCGTGGAGGACGTGGTGCGGAACGCGGCCAAGGCGTTGGAAGACCATCCGCGCATAACCTGGTACGCCGTGGAGGCCGAGAGTTTCGAGTCCATCCACAACCACTGCGCCTTCGCCGGCATCGAGCGGGAGAAAAGCTAGCGCAGCCTCACGCTTCCCATCATGTTGAAGAACGCGTTGCGGTTGGCGTCGAAAAGCTCGTGGGCGGCCTTGTCGTCGTCGCCGATGGCGTATGCCATCACCTGCACCAGCCTCCCCCTGAGCGGAATGAAGAGGTGGTTCACGAACTGCACCCGCACCCTGCTCCCCGCCTGCAGCCGCCGGGCGTACAGGGTGTCGTAGCCGAAGGACCCGCCCGCCCCGCCCCGCGAGCAGGTGGGACGTATTCCCTTGAGGGCCTCGGCGATGTATTGTTTCACGTTCTCGCAGGACACGAAGGTGTTCTGGGTGAAGAGTATCTCGGGGCGCGGCGGGCTCACGCAGATCAGGAAGCGCAGATCCGGCCCGTTGGTCGCCTCCACCGCGAACAGGCACCCCTCCTCGGTCTTTTCCGCCACGTCCCAGCCGCGCGAGGGGTAGAACCGCACTCCCGCCTCGGCGTTTTCATACACCCTGGGTTGAGGCGGCTCCTGGGAGCATCCGGCGGAAATCCAGGCCACGAAAGCCAGCAGGAAGAGGACCGAGCGCCTGTGCATGGGCCACGATAGCCCGACAGCTCCCGCCCCGGCAACATCAAGGAGTCGAACATGGATATTTGCGTCACCCTGCCCGGCTGGATCGACGAGATCACCACGCCCGGCGCGGTTTTCGCCACGGACGAAGACAAGATGGAGATCGCGGTGGCCCTGGCCGCCGAGAACGTCAGGCGCGGAGGAGGCCCCTTCGGCGCGGTGATTTGCAACCGCGCCACGGGCAGGCTGGTGGCCGGCGGGTGCAACCTGGTGGTGCCCTCGGGACTGAGCCTGTTCCATGCCGAGGTCACGGCCATCGCGGCGGCGCAGCGGCGCGTGGGCGGCTACAGCCTGAACGTGGACGGCGGGCACGAGATCTTCACCTCCAGCGAACCCTGCGCCATGTGCCTGGGCGCAATCTTCTGGTCCGGGGCCAGGCGCATCGTGTACGGCGCTTCCTGCGACGCCGCCCGGGCCATAGGCTTCGACGAGGGTCCCGTGTTCCCCGAAACATGGGCCTACCTGAGGAATGCGGGCATCGAGGTGACGGGCGGGGTGCTGGCCGCCAAGAGCCAGGCGGTCCTCACGGCCTACAAAGAGGGCGGCGGCGAGATCTACAACCCCTGACCGGAGGCTCGGGGACTTGCCCGCGCGCCAAGATGGCCTATACTGGCCCTGCGCGCCTCCCGCGCGCCGCCAGGAGGCCCCGCATGCCCACGCCCTTTCCCTCCCTGTTCGTGTCCCACGGCGCGCCCACGCTGGTGATCGACCCGTGCCCCACCCATGATTTCCTGAAATCGCTGGGATCACGCCTGGGCAGACCCCGGGGAGTGGTCTGCGCCACCGCCCACTGGACCGCGCCCGCGCCCGTGCTTTCGGCCACGGCGCATCCCGAAACCATTCATGACTTCTGGGGCTTCCCCGACGAGTTGTACCGCATGCGCTACGAGGCTCCCGGCGACGCCGCGCTGGCCGGACGCGCGCGGGAACTCCTGGCCGAGGCCGGGATCGGGGCCGGGATCGACGCCGAGCGAGGCCTGGACCACGGCACCTGGGTGCCGCTCAAACTCATGTACCCGGATGCGGAGGTGCCCGTGGCGCAGCTTTCGGTGCAGCCCCGCCTGGGGCCGGAGCACCATCTGGCCATGGGACGGGCCCTGGCTCCCCTGCGCGACGAGGGCGTGCTGGTCATGGGCAGCGGCAGCCTGACCCACAACCTGCGGGACCTGCGCACGCCTGGCACGCCACCCGTGCCCTACGCCGTGGACTTCGCCCGCTGGGCCGTGGACATGGTGGAGTCCGGACGCGAGGCCGACCTGACGGCCTACCCGGAGAAAGGGCCGGCCGGGGCGCGCAACCATCCCACGTCCGAGCATTTCCTGCCTCTGCTCGTGGCCATGGGCGCGGGCGAACGCCGCGGACGGATCGTGCACGACGACATGATGTACGGCGTGCTCTCCATGGGGGCCTTTCTCTGGGACTGACCCGTCGCCGGAGGGGCCGCGGCGTTGACAGCAGGGCCTTAAGTGCGCACTGTTGAAGGAAGGAGATGGCCGCCATGATGCTCATCGGCACGCTCGACCGCGTGGACCTGAACATGCAGTCCCTTGGGGCCTACGGCACGACGCTGAACAACGCGCCCATGGAGTTGCGCGTGGTTGACGGCACCGCACAACCCGCCGGGAGCGCGGCCGAGGCCGGGCCCTTCAGGGTGCAGGCCGTGACCGAGCACTCCCACGCCGTCTCCCAGACCCTGCCCGAGGCGGACCCCTCCATCGGTTTCGACCATAAGGTGTACGACCGGGCCTGGAACTACGCCAAGACCGGCGACGATCCCATCATCGCAGCCGAGATGTCCGGCTACGCCGCCTACGACCGCCAGTTCGCAAGCAACGCCAGGAACGTGCACCACGTGGAGCAGGTCACGGGGGCCATCCTCAGCCTGTACGCGTAGGCTGCTTCGGGCCGCTTCGGCCCGCCTGTTCCCTTCACGAAAGGCCCCAGCCGTGCGGGCCTCCCCGGTCGGCTTGCCGCGCGAACGCCGGCGTCGGTTTTCCAACAATTTCCGCCTCCGCGCCCCGGCAGACCGCCTTTTTCAGCATCCCCACTTGACTTTGCGTCATTTCGTTGACACTTTCGTCCCATGGTCGTGCATCGAGCGGAGGCGTAATGGATCTGAACACCGTGGGCATCATCGGGAAAAGCCCGGCACTGACAAGCGTCTTCACAGTCCTTTCCAAGGTGGCCCCCACGGATTCCACCGTCCTGGTCACGGGCGAGTCCGGCACGGGCAAGGAACTCCTGGTGCGCGCCCTGCACGCCAACAGCCGCCGCCACTCAAAGCCCTTCGTCCCCGTGAACTGCGGAGCCATCCCCAAGGAACTGCTCGAGTCGGAACTCTTCGGACACGAGAAAGGCGCCTTCACCCACGCCATCCGCAACCGGGCCGGCCGCTTCGAGCTGGCCGACGGCGGCACCATCTTCCTGGACGAGATCGGCGAGATGGACCTGTCGCTGCAGGTGAAGATCCTGCGCGTGCTTCAGGAGAAGGAATTCGAGCGCGTGGGCGGCACCCGCACCCTCAAGGTGGACGTGCGCATCGTGGCCGCCACCAACCGCGACCTGGAGGTCGAGGTGGCTGCAGGACGCTTCCGCGAGGACCTGTTCTACCGCCTCAACGTCATCCCCCTGCACCTGCCCCCCCTGCGCGAGCGCGGGGACGACATCCTGCTTCTGAGCGAATCCTTCCTGGAACGCTTCTGCTCCCAAAAGGAGCGCAAAACCCTGGGCATCCCGCAGGAATCCAGGGAGATGTTTCTGCGCTACGGCTGGCCCGGCAACGTCCGCGAGCTGGAAAACCTCATGGAGCGCCTGTCCATCCTCTGCGACCACGACGTCATCCACCCCGAGGACCTGCCCAGGAAGATATGGGAAGGCGTAGGGCAGGCCCCGCCCCTTCCGGAGACGGCCGCCGCCGTCCGTCCGGCCGGTTTCGTCTGGCCCGCCGTGTCGGACCTGAAGGACCGCTCCATGGGGCTCAAGGAGTTCCTGGACGAAATCGAGGAGCGCCTGCTCACCGAGGCCCTGGGCATGGCCGACGGCGTGAAGAACCAGGCCGCCGAGATTCTCGGCATCAAGCGCACCACGCTTATCGAAAAGCTCAAGAAAAAGAACATGCTCGGCTCGTAAGGCTCGGTCCGTGCAGCCTAGCACGTTTCTTGCTCCGCATGCCGCCGTGATGGCGCGCCCACCGGCCAAGACCGCTTGGCTCCTCTGTCTGTGCATCCTGTTTGGGTTTCTGGCCGAGGCCAGGGCTCAGACCTACTCTTTGTCCACGGATTCCTCCGCCGATGTTTTGACTGTCACTTTTCCCAAGAACGCCCCCAAACCCGTGGTCCTGCGCACCGGGGCCAAGCGGGTGGAAGTGCTTTTCCCGGCGGGGACCAAGCTCAAGGGCATGTCCGGCTCGGGCGTGAGGGGCCGCCACGTCTCAGGACTGGCCGTGGCCGACAACGTGCTGGTGGTGGAGATGGAGTCGGACGCCTTCGGCTTCATCGCCTCGCCCAAGGGCGACAAGGCCGTCACGCTCCAGGTGTTCTACGACCCGGCCGGGAGCCGCTGGAAGCCGCCCACGCAAGAGGGCTCGAAGCCGCCGGAAACCCCGCAAAAGGACGCGTCCGCCCAGCCTCCCGCCACCGGGGACGCGGGGAAACAGGCTCAGCCCCCAGCGCAGGAAGCGCTGCCCCAGAGCGAGAGCCCCCAGCAGGGACCGCCTCAACAGGGTCCCGTGGTCACCGGTAAGATCAACTTTCCGGGCCAGACGCCCGAGGAGCGGCCCCAGGCCGCAGCCGCGCGGCCGCAGACTCCGGTCGCCCAGCCGCAGCTGCCTGCGGCGCCCCAGGCCGCGCCCCAGCAGCTTTCCCCGGTGCAACCGCCAAAGCCCCAGCAGCAGGCGGCGTCCGGACAGACGCCGGCCGCGCCGCCCCAGGCCCCCCAGGCCGAACAGGCTTCCCAGCCGGTTCAACCGGCCGTTCCCGCTCCGTCGCCCGGCCAGGGCGTCACGGGCAAGATCGCCTTTCCCGGCGCGCAGCCCCAGGCATCCGCCACCGCCCCGGCCCAACAGGCCCAGCAATCCCAGCCTATTCCCCAGCCGGCTCCGACGGCCAAGCCCGAGACTCCGGGCCAAGCTCCCGAACAGCCGGCAGCCCAGGCTCAAGGCCAGGCGGCCCCCCAGCCACCCAAGCAGCCCCAGGGCGAAGTGCGCGGCTCCATCAATCTCCAGCAGCCCGCCCCGGCACCGGCACCGGCGCCGGAAGCTCCGGCGGTGGCCGCAGCGCCCCAGGCCCAGCCTCCCACCGCCACGGGACAGATCGCCCAGCCCCAGGCCCCCGAGGCGGCCAAGGGCCAGGCCGACGCCGCGCAGCCCCTCAAGGCGGACGAAGCGGCCGTGACCGCCATCACCCCCAAGCCTGAGCCGCCCGCCGCGCCTCCCGCCCCCCCCAAGGATGAGGGCAAGGAAAAAGGGGAATCCATCGAGGACAGCACCTACCTGGTCAGCGGCCAGCAGGCCCTGGCCCGCGACGACTACGACAAGGCCCTGAACGTGGCCAACAGCCTGCTCGAAAAGCCCGAGCTGTCCAAGAACCTGCGGGAGGATGCCCTCTACCTCAAGGCCGAGGCCACTTTCGCCGTCAACAAGAACAAGATGCCCGAGACCTTCCTGGAGACCAACGACATCCTCCAGCAGGCGCTCAACTTCAACACGACGTCCTTCAAGGTGCCCAGGGCGCTCATCAAGCTCGGCTACATCAACCTGCGCCAGGGCAACCTCCCCGAGGCCAGGGCCTATTTCAACCTGATGCGCAACAAATACCCCCTGGATGAGGAAGTGCCCCTCATCGACGTGTATTGGGGCGACTACTACCTCGACCAGGCCAAGATCCGCGACGCCAAGGCCAACCACGAACGCGCGGCCCAGTCCTTCCGGGACGTGCTCCAGAAGTATCCCGAGAGCCGTTTCGCCCGCGACGCGGCCCTTGGCCTGTCCAAGGCCCTGCTGGAACTCCAGCAGTACAACGACGCCAGCAAGATCGTGGAATACGTGGACAAACGCTGGCCGCGCTACTACGTGGAGAACCCCACCATCCGCCGCGTGGCCGCCGACATCGCCTACAAGCTGGGGGAATACGAGAAGGCCCGGGACGACTATCTGTGGTTCTACAACCTGTTGCCGGGCGACGCCTCGAACGACCTGGTGCTGGCCAGGCTCGGCGACGTGAGCGCCAAGCTCGGCAACCTGCAGGCGGCGCGCGAATACTACGACATGGCCATCCGCCTGTATCCCGGCCGGGAGGGCGCGCTCATGGCCATGATGCGCCTGGCCGAGCAGGGCATCAACGACGCCCCCACCCTCCAGGAGATGTTCAAGGCCTTCGCCGACCCCAAGGACATCAGGCCCGACAAGATCTACGAGATCATCACCAACGAATATCCCAAGAGCGCCCTGGCCCCGCTGGCCCTGCTCAAGCTCTCCATGTGGCGGCTCTACAAGCAGGAGTACCCCGAGACCCTGGACCTGGTGAAACGCTTCACCACGAGCTATCCCGGCGACGCCCTGGAATCCCAGGCCGTGGATGTGGGCGCGCAGGCGTTCGGCAAGATGATCGGGACCCTCCTGGAAGAGATGAACTACAAACGCATCCTGGAGCTGTGGCGCAACTACCCCTTCCTGGCCGGGCGCGTGGACACCCTGCCGGACCGCGAACGCCTGGGCGTGGCCCTGGCGCTCTACTACCAGGGCGCGCCCAAGGAAGCCCTGGCCATGTGCGAGCCCTACCTGGACAAGCCGCCCACCCCCGACGCCCAGAAGGCCCTGGCGCTCATCCTCACCATTTATAGGGAGAACCAGGACTGGCAGGCCATTCTGGAAACGCTGCGCAAGGCGGCCTCCTGGAAGCTCGGAGACAACCCCCGCCGCGCCTTGGAGTTCGCCCAGGCCATGGCCCTGGAGCATACCGGCGACAAGGCCCGCTCCCGCCTCCTCTGGGCGCGGCTGGCCGCCGATCCGCAGCTGGACCCTGCCAAGCGCGCCTACGCCGTCTACTACCAGGCCCGCACCGCGCTTGAGCGCAGAGACTACGGCCAGGCCTTGGTCTGGGCCCAGGACTCGCGCGCGCTTTTCAAGGAAGAAGCCAAGGACGAGGGCATGGCCCGAGACGCCTTGCTTCTCATGATCGAGGCCAACCAGGCCGCCGGAAGCTACCGCGAGGCCCTGGCCCTGTGCGCCGAGTACGCCGGGGAAGCGCCCGAAAAGAGCGCCGAGTGGGGGGCCAACCGCCTGCGCATGGCCAAATTGAACCGCATGCTCGGCGACCTGGACACCTGGCGCAAGATTCTCGTGGAACTGCGCGACAACCAGGGCGACACCCTCTACGGCAAGCTGGCCGCCTCGGAACTGGCCGGCAAGGGCATCGAGGACAGGGCCGGGCGCATCTCCGGTCCGCCCTGATCCGGCTTTGCTTGACGCTTGCCAGGAAGGGCCTGCCGGATTACATTCCGGCCATGCCTGGAAATCCGCCTCACCCCCGGAGGTCGACGCCATGAACCGCCAACCCGTCGTCGCGGGTCAATTCTATCCGGCAAGCGCACCGGTCTTGGAACGGGAAGTCCGGGGATACCTGGCCGCAGCGCCGGAGAAACGCCCCGAGCGCACCATCCTGGCCATGGCCCCCCACGCGGGCTACGTCTATTCCGGAGCCGTGGCCGGGGCCACCCTGGGCATGGCGAGCCTCGCCGACACGCTGGTGCTGCTCGGCCCCAACCACACAGGCATGGGCGCGTCCCTGGCGGTCTGGGACCGGGGCGCATGGCTCACCCCCCTGTGCGCCATGCCCGTGGACGAACCCCTGGCCGACGCCCTCACCGGAGCCGATCCGCGCCTCGCCTCAGATACCGCCGCCCACATCCAGGAGCATTCCCTGGAGGTGATGGTGCCGTTTCTGTGCGCCATCAAGGACTCCTTCACGGGCGTCCCCGTCTGCGTGTCCGAGCACCGGCTCTCGGAACTTGCCGGCGTTGCCAAGAACATGGCTCGGGTGATCAAATCCTGGCCCAAGCCGGTCTCACTGCTGGTGAGCTCCGACATGAGCCACTACGTCAGTCACGAGCGGGCCAAGGAGATGGACTCCCTGGCCGTGCGGGCCATCCTGGGCCTGGACCCTGTGGGGCTGCACTCCGTGGTGCGCGAGATGGGCATCAGCATGTGCGGCGTGCTGCCCATGACGCTCGGGCTCATGATCGCCCTGGAACTGGGCGCAACGAAAGCGGAGCTGGCCGCCTACGCCACGTCCGGGGACGTTTCGGGCGATTACGGCCGGGTTGTGGGCTACGCCGGAATCCTGGTGAGCTGACCGACTGATACGGGCGGCTGCCCGGACGCGCGACACGCAACCGTCACCCCGTGCGGATAAGCTAGTCGCGCGCCCTCCAGGCCCCCGGCCCGGGACGGACCGAAGAGCAACACGCGCGCATGGACGTTTCATGATCAAAAAAATGGCCTGGATTCTGGCCCTGCTTTCGTTCGCCGTCTTCCTCGCAGAATGGGCGTCCCACGCGGAAACGATTCTGGCCTGGGCCAGGTATTGGGCGCTCTATTACAAGGGATTCGTCCAGGCCTATCCGATGCCGTGCTGGCTGGCGCTCTTGGCGGCGGGATCACTGGCCATCACCAGCCCCATCCCCCTGGCCGCCCTGGTCAAACTGCTGGCAGGCTACTTCTTTGGCGTCCAGGCCGGGTTCGTCCTGAACGTGTGCGTCTCGGTGCTGGGAGGATTCGCCGGCTTCGCGGCCTCGCGCTACCTGTTCTACAAGCCTCTCTACGCCCGCTTCAGCCACCAGCTGGCCCGGGCCAACCTGGAGATCGCCCGCCACGGTTTCTGGTATGTGCTCTCGGCCAGGCTCTTCCTGGCCACGCCCTTCTTCCTGGTGAACGTGCTGGCCGGGCTCTCCTGCATCCGCAAGCGCAAATTCCTCCTGGGCACGTTCCTTGGCGTACTGCCGAGCTCCATGATCTACGCCGTGTCCGGCAGCCATCTCGAAGCCATCCGGGAAATCGCCGACCTGGCAAACCCCAGGCTGGCCGCCGTGCTGGCCGCCGTGGGCGCGGCCGCGGTGATCCCGGCTCTTCTCGGGCGCAAAAAAAAGAAGCGTTCCTAGATTTTTTCCTCCTGCGATGCTATGGGGCAGGTAAGCCCTAACCCACATTCCGGGAGGTATCCATGCGTCTCATCCTCAGGGGATTCGCCGCCCTCTTCGTGCTCTTTCTCGTGTCCAACCTGGCCCAGGCCCAGTTCGGCATCATCCAGCAGGGCATCGACGCCACCACGGGCAAGAAAAGCGGCACCGGCAACGTGGCCGACGAAAAGACCGGCGGCAAGGGATACGCAGCCCCCCAGACCTTCACCAACGCCGAACACGGGTTCAGCTATACCGTCCCGGCCGGTTGGAGGCTCCAGGGCGGAGACCCATCAGGGAACGACCCGGTGTTCATGAAGCCCGGCACCACCATGAGCTTCCAGTTCCACTTCACCGCCATGACCCCGGATTTCCCGGCAGGAGCCTCGGTGGCCGCCTCCCTCAAGCAGTCCCAGCAGGAAATAAAGACGGGTAAATACAGCGAGGCCAAACGGCGCGACGACGGAGACTACAAGAAGAAGTGCGGCGTCATCGGTTGGGAAGTCACGGAAACGCCGTCCGGCGGAGGCGGCTCCCACCAACGCATCATCTGGCAATGCTACAACGGCCGGAACTTCTATTTCAATTTCATGGTCGCCGCCCATCCGGACCAGTTCGAAGCAGCGAAAACGGAGTTGCGCACGGCACTCGATTCGATCAAGTTCTGCCGGTAGAATGAGCGGCGACGCCCCGTCCTTCCCGGAAGGACGATCACTCGTCGCGTACGTCGAAAGTCTTGCCGGAGAGTCCGGACCAGTCGCGCATGAGGATGCGGATGAGTCCCATGGCCGAGACTTCGGGCATGATGAGCGTGCCGCGTTCCAGCCACGGCTTGAACAGTCCCTTGAGCGCCCCGGCCCCGCCGCCGACGGCGTTCCGGGTCTGTTCCTGCATGCGGGTGTCCACCAGTCCGGGGCGATAGATGAAGGAGGTCAGCCAGGGCTCCTCGGCGGCCAGCTGCCTGCACAGGTGCTCCTCGGCGGCCTTGGCGGCGCAGTACAGGGCGATGCCCGGCTGGACCACCGACGCGGCGGCCGAGCCCAGGAACACCGCCAATCCCACGCCGGACTTCCTGAGTTCCGGCACGCACACCCGAGTGAGCTGCCAGGCGGCCTTGACGTTGGAGGCGAAGATCTCGTCGAAACCGCCCGTGTCCATCTCCCAGAGAAGCGGCCCGGGGTTGAGCACCCCGGCACAGTGCACGAAGCCCAGAAATCCGCCCAGCGACCTGGCCGCCTCGATCAGGTCCTTGGCGGTGGCGGCCTTTGAGGCGTCCCCCGCCACGGCCACGGCCTTGGCACCCACCATGTCGCACGCCTGCCAGGCGTCGTCGAGGGATTCGGGGCCGCGGGCGTTGAGCACGAGCTTCGCGCCGAGCACGGCCAGGGCCTCGGCCAGGGCCCGGCCCACGCCCATGGACGCTCCGGTGATGATCAGGGTCTTGTCTTTGAGCAGCATCGATGCCCCCCTTGAAGAGTCACCCTAACGCAAGCGACCCGGGAAAGCATGACGAAATACGGGTCAGCCGCCGCGCTTCTTCTCGCGCTTCTTGGCTTCCTCGAAATTGAGACGCAGCATGCTGCGCTTCTTTTCGCGGGTCTGAAACGTCAGCCGCGCCCCCAGATAGAAGCAGACCGCGATGACTATTCCCCAGAAAATGTAGGCGTTCACTCTTGAGTCCCATCCCCATGCCGCCCGATCCGGCCTTGGCTGTATGGTCTTTTCGCCGGGCGCGGTCAAGCGACGCTTCCGAAGACTTCCAAAAGAAAAGGGCGCGGGATAGAGCCCGCGCCCGATTCCAACATCCGGAACCTTGCCGGGTTATTCGCAAATCCCGCTTTTGCGGGCGTTTTCGCTCATCTCGCAATCACCCTTTTCGCAGGCGGACTTGAAGTCCGCGCACATCTTGGCGGGCTGGTTGATCTTCAGATAGGCCGAGCCTCGTCCCTTGTAGACTTCGGCGTCGGTGGCCCCCATCTGGATGGCCTTGTCGTAATCCTGGATGGCCTTGGTGTAGTTGCCGAGCTTGTAGAAGGTGTGCCCGCGCATGACCACGGCCAGGGGGTCCTGGGTGTTTAAGGACACGGCCTTGTTGTAGTCGTCCAGGGCTCGGTCGAGCTGGTTGAGCATGAAGTTGGCATGCCCGCGCCCGGCGTAGAAGCTGGCGTTCTTGGAGTCCAGCTTGATGGCCTGGTTGAACAGGTCCAGAGCCTGGTTGTAGTTGTTCTGGCGGCCCAGCTCCATGCCCTTCTCGTAGACGTCCTGGGCAAGGCCGCCGGACTGCTCCCGCAGGGGGGCCGAGGCGACGACGGTGCCGGCGGCGCCCTGAGCTGCGGCGGGCTTTTCCGCGTCCGTCTTGTGCAGAACCTCTTCGGCCTTGCGTTCGGCCTCGGCGTTGGACTGCACCACGGCCGGATGCTTCTTGTGCTTCTTGTCCTTCTTGGAGTCCTTCTTGGACTTGCCGGACTTGGAGGAGCCGCCCGAATCACGTCCCTTGGAGGACTTGGAGGAATCCTTTCCGGTGGAGGACTTGGATTGCTCCTTGCCGGATTTGGCGTCCTTGCCGGGCTTGGAATCCTTGGATTTCCCGGAGGAGCCGGACTTGGAGGACTTGTCCTCTGACTTGCTCCCCTTAGATCCAGTTTTTTCTTTTGATTTAGGGCCCTTCTGTTCTTTTTTGGCGGGTTCCGCCAGAACGGAGGGGACGTTCAGACATACCGGAAGGGACGTTACGACAACAAATAAAAGTAAGTATATTCGGCGCATTATGTGATCCGCTGTTCCTATACAGGCAGTGGGGGCACGGGGCCGTGCGAGAGCGGACAGTAGCCCCTTCGCAGTGGTGGGGCAAGGGGCGCAGCAGCCCCGAATCATGAAGAATAATTCATGAACCAAAAGACGCCCGCTGGCAGCGTGCGCAGAAGGTGGATGTGCGCCCGGCCACCTTCTGCGACGTGAGGGCCCGTCCGCAGACCGTGCAGGGCTCCCCGGCCCGCCCATAGACGTTGAAGGTCCACTGGAAGGAGCCCTCCACGCCCTCGGCGCTGCGGTAGTCCCGGATGGTGCTGCCGCCGGACTCTATGGCCCGCGAGAGCACGTCGCGCAGGGCCTCGAAAAGCTCGTCCAGCTTGGCCGCGGGAATGCGGTCCGCCTTGGCGTCGGGGCGGATGCCGGCCAGGAACAGGGACTCGTCGGCGTAGATGTTGCCGACGCCCGCGACGGCCTTCTGGTCGAGCAGCACCGCCTTGATGCGCCCTCCCCGTCCGGCCAGGGCCGTGCGGAAACCGGCGGCGTCCAGTTCCAGCGGTTCGGGGCCCAGGCTCGCGTAGAAGTCCCACGACTCGATGGCCCCGGGCGCGAATCCCCGGCAGGAGCCGAAACGGCGCATGTCCGTGAAGTGCAGGGCGCGCCCGTCGTCCAGGGCGACCAGCACCCGCAGGTGCGGTTCGGGGCGTTCTCCCGGGCGGGTGACGAAAAGCCGCCCGGTCATCTTGAGGTGGAAGGCCATGAGTGCGCCCCCCTCCACCTCCACCAGGCAGAGCTTGGCCCGGCGGAACACGCGGGTGATGGCGCGTCCGGAAAACAGATGCTCGAATTCCCCGGGGTCTCCCTGGAAGACGCGCCGGTCCAGCACCGTGAGCCCGGCCACCCGCCGCCCGGTCAGCAGCGGAGCGAGCCCCCGGGCGATGGTCTCCACTTCAGGCAGTTCAGGCATGACGCTCACACTTCACAGGTCACAAACCAGATGGGGATTCCAAAAGGACGACAACTCCGCAGTCCTGCGGAGTTGGACGCTGCACGGCAGCGCCCGCAGAGCGAGGGCCAGGACGGCCCTCGTCAAGTCCCTTTGGCCGCCGGAGGCTTCCTCCCCACAACTTCAGGGAGCCGCCCTGGCCGCCGAGGGCAGGTTCACCGTGATGTCCAGGGTCTCGCCGCCCCGCCTGACACTGAAAACGATGGATCCGGCGTCCAGGGCGCGCAGGGTGGCGTCGTGCAGGTCGGAGAGCTTGCGCAGGGGCGTCCCCCCTGCCGAAACCAGCACGTCTCCGGGCAGGAAACCGGCGGTTTCGGCCCGTGACCCGGCCTCCACGGCCTTCACCACGATGGTCTCGTCGGTGACCTCGAGGCTGATGCCGAGCCTCGGGCGCTTCACCTCGGGACAGTGGAAGAACAGGTCCGCCTCGGCCTTGTCCGGAGCCTCGCCGCCGCGCCAGGGCATGATGAGCAGGCGTTGGCCCTGGGGATCGAACACCCCCAGGCGCATGGCTATGCCCCAGCCGTGCTCCACGTGCCCGGCGCCGGCGATGACGGCCACGGGACGGCGCATGGCCACCCGCGCCTCCACGGCGCGCCGGGCCATGGTGGTGTCCCACAGGGCCTGCACGGTGAGGAAGCTCTTCCAGGCGGCCCTGGCGTCCTTGGGCTGGCCTGCGGGGTGGGACTCGAACACCTCGCGCAGGTACCGTTCCTGCTCGACGGGCACGGGGATGATCTTGGCGGGCAGGCCCAGGCGCTCTTCCATGGTGAGGCCCGTGAGCCCGCTCTTGCCGGCCTTGCGGGCCACGTCGCGGGGGACGTTCAGGGCGAACAGCGGCAGGTCGTATTTGCGCGCGGTCTCGAAAACGGGCCGGTATATCTCGAAGGGATAGCCCCAGGACGTGCTCCACTTGAGGCCGTCCTCCAGGTCGTCCACGCCGATGAGCCCCTTGTTGAAGAGGTCCAGCACGGGCTGCATGTCCAGGCTGACCATCTCCAGGCCCACCACGGGAGGCGCTCCGGCCTCGGCCATGAGGGCCAGGATGCGGGCCTGGGCCAGATGGTCGCAGGCGATGGGGTGCCCTTCGCCGATGAGAACGTACGCGGCCTTGGCGGCCGCATCCCCCAGGCTGGATTCGTCCACGGCCCGGCCGTCCCCGTCCAGGAACTGCCCGGGGGCACGGGGCTGGGCGGCCGCCGGAGCGGGGGATTCGGTCATGTCGGTGTAGCGCTTGCAACCCATGGGCATGACGAGCAAGGCCGCCCAGAGGGCGGCCAGCACGAAGGTTCTCATCATTGCGTTCTCCAGGGACATGCCGCCGACGACGACGCGCGCGGCGGGCACGCGGGTTCCGGGGCGGGGATCCGCCCCGGGAGCGTGCGGGAGCCTAGTCCCACTTGCGCTTGTCCTCGATAGGCCTGATCTGCGCGGGCAGGGTGCCCGGGGCCAGGACCTTGAGTTCTGGGCGCAGCTTGATCTTCTCGCGGAACATGTGCAGCAGTTCGTCCTCGCGCTTGAAGTTGCTGGCCTCGATCAGAAGCGTCATCTCGTCGATGCCGCCGGGGTTGGTGACCTCGATCTGCCAGCGCTTGATCTCCTCGAAACGGGCGATGACCTGCTCCACCTGATGGGGGTAGACGAACATGCCCTTGATGCGGGCGGTGGTGTCCACGCGGCCCACGATGTTGCCCAGGCGCGGCGAGGTGCGCCCGCAGGAGCACGGGGCGCGGTCGATGTAGGAGAGGTCGCCGGTGGCCAGGCGGATGAGGGGATAGGTTTTGTTGAAGGCCGTGACCACGATCTCGCCCACCTCGCCGTCCTTCAAGGGGATGCCGGTGTCGGGGTGGCAGATCTCCACGAAGGCGCGGTTGGCGATGTGCAGGCCGTTCTTCTGGAAGCATTCGTAGCCGATGCAGCCCACGTCGGCGGTGCCGTAGCCCTGGCGCATGATGAGGTCGAACTTCTTCTCCAGGGTGGAGCGCATCTTTTCGGAGAACTTCTCGCCGGTGACGAAGGCCACCTCAAGGAACAGGTCCTTGCGCAGGTTGAGCCCGGACTCCTCGCCCTTCTGGGCCAGGTGCATGAGGTAGCTCGGGGTGCCCACGAAGCCGGTGGCGCGCAGCTTCTGCATCACCTCGAGCTGGGTGGCGGTGTTGCCGGGGCCCGAGGGCATGACGGCGCACCCGAGATTGCGCAGGGGCTCCTCGAACATGAGGCCCGTGGGGGAGAGATGGTAGTTGAAGGTGCACTGCACCACGTCGCCCGAGCGGAAGCCCGTGGCGTAGAAGCCTTCGGTCCAGCCCCAGTAATCGTCCTCGCGGTCCTCGGGATCGAAGATGGGCCCGGGGGAAAGGAACACCCGGCGCAGGTCGCCCAGGTCCTTGGTGAGAAGCCCGCCCAGGCGCGGCCCCATGGACTGAAGGAAGATGAGCTCCTTCTTTTTAAGGATGGGGATATGCTTGAGGTCGGAGAGCTGCTTGAACTTGCCCACCTGGAACTGGGCGCGGTCGAAGCGCTTCTTCACGTCCTCCGAGTAGCGGTAGGCATAGGTGAGCAGGTCCTTGAGCTGAATCTGGTAGTATTGGCGGCGTTCGGATTCATCGAGCACCTCGCGGCGGGAATAAATGCCTTCGGTGCGGTCCTTGCGGGTCATGTATGGGCTCCTTGTACGGACGAGACTGCTTCAGTCTAGCATAAAAAGCAGGTTTTTCTAATATCCGCCCGAAAAAGAATCAAGTCCTTCCGTCCGGATTTTCCCGCCCCCGCGCGCCTGGATGGATCGGCTCCCCACAGGTGTTCCGATCCATACGATCCGGTTTGACCGGACACAAAAAATTGTTTAGCGATTTTCCGCCTCAGGCGGCGCTGCGCCGCCGCAGTTCTTGCGGAGCCGCATATTTCGCCAATCCTTGTTTTCTTTCCGAGACACCAAATGAATCGATCGACGACAAGCTTTTCGCTGCCTGTCGCCATGCTGGCCCTGCTTCTGGCCCTGACCGCCCTTGCGTCCCCGCCCCAGGTCCAGGCCGGCCACCGGGTCCTCACAGCCTCGAGGACCGCCACGCCCCCGGACGTCAACATCCCGGACGATCCAGCCTGGAAGGCGGCTCAGCCGGTATCCGTGCTGGACGTGGTGGCCAACATCGAGGTGGTGCTGAGGGGCCTGCACGACGGCCAGAACGTCTACATCCAGGCGTCGTTCCCCTGTCCCAAGCCCAGCACCCAGCACCGCGTCCAGCGTTGGGATGCAGGGAGGCGGGCGTACGTGGACGGCCCCGAACGCGAGGACGCCATCATCCTCAAATGGAGCATGGTGAGCCACGATACCGGGCTGACCCTGCACGAGGACGCCCCCTACGTGGCCGACGAGTGGTACTGGAAGGCCCACCGTTCCGACCATGCGGGCTATGCCGACGACAAAATCCAGATTTATTCGGTGAATCCGCAGCCCTACGCCAAGCCCATGTTGTCCAGGAGCGGCAAGGTCTTCTACCTGAACCGCAAGGGGGACGAAGGCCAGGAAGCGGCCGAGACCATCCTTTACCCGGGCTACGCGGGAGAGCGCGTCCCCAAGTTCAGGCTGGTCACGCCGGACGGATCACGCGCGGACATCCGGGCCAAGGGCGTGTGGAAGGACGGCCGCTGGACCGTGAGCTTCGCCCGCAAGCTGGTCACAGGCAACGCCGACGACGTGGCTTTCTCCCTGGACGGGGCGTACCCGTTCGGCGTCTCCCGCTTCGAGATCGCGGGGCGCGAGCCCGAACCTGGCGTGGACCAGCCGCTCTTCGGTTGCGGCGACGTGGGCGAAATCCTGGAACTGCGTTTTCAGAAGTAGCCATGTCCTTCAGCACGCTGCAACGCACGGCCCTCCTGCTGACCCTGGGCTTCTTCCTGACCATGACCTGGCTCGGCGTGCGCGATTCCGGCCGCACGGACGAACTCGTCAGCCATTTCGTGGACCGTCACATCGAGGCGGCCGGGCTTCTGCACGAATCGGAAAACGCCCTGATCAACGCGCGCCGCATCTACGGGGACCTGTTGAGCGACCGGTCCGGGTCAGTGGACGATTCTCTGGGCATGCTGGACATGATCGCCGTCAAGCTCAAGCGGGAAGCGGCGGGTGAGGACGAACTCACAGCCGGAATAGCCCTGGATCTGGCCCGGATACGTTCAGGGCTCGTCCAGATCGACGAGATGCGCGTCCAGGGCGACTTCTCCGACGCCATGGGCAAGACCGTCGCGGCCGTCGAGCAATACCTGGCATCGGCCCGGGCCAGCGCCGGGCAACTGGCCGCGAGCACCAGGCATCCCGGAGAAACAGCCTACTTCCTCGACAACGCCCTGGACTCCCTGAGCCGCACCGCCACCCGCTACCTGCAGGCACGCCCGGACCAGCTACCCATCCTACTGAACCTGTTGGATAAAATCATAAACGACACCAACACCCTGCTCACCTTCCCTGATATCGACCGGTTGCGCGAACCGCTGCGGAAATTCGCAGGGGAGATTCAGGCCATCCGGACCAACTCGGCCCGGGTGCACAAGAACATGCTCTGGGATCCCAACTTCTTCGCCAACACCAACAAGGCCGAGATCAGGGAACTCAGAACCCTCTGGGACGCCGCCATGCTCTCCATCCAGAGCATCAAGGCCACCGAGGCCGACGAGGTACGGGCCGACGCCTCCGGCATCCGGGAAACCCTGCGCGGCAAGCAACGCATCTTCCTGATGCTGGCTTCCGCCTCCCTGGCCGTGGCCGTGCTCGGCATGCTCTTCATACGCTCGCGCCTGGCCGCCCGCGTCACCGCCCTGATGCGCGCCACCGAAACACTCGCCGACGGCCGCCTGGACTATCGCGTCCCCGAGGGCCCCATGGACCAGTTCGGCCAACTCGCCGCCCGGTTCAATTCAATGGCCGAACGCCTCCAGAAGGAGGAAAACCGCGCCAGGCAGGCTTTGGAGGAACTCGGCCGGTCGCACGAGGCCCTGGGTCAGCGCGTGAGCAAGGGAAGCCAGGCCCTGGGGGAGGCGCTCACCAGCCTGGACATCAAGGACTGCGTCATCAACCGCTCCCACGAGGGGGTGGTCATCTGTGACGAGGCGCTGCGCATCGTCGACGCCAACCCGGCCATGGCCCAGCTGACCGGATACCCCCTGGAGCGCCTGCTGGGGCTGACCCCGGACTCGTTCTGCCCCGGAATCGAGGCGGGCGATTTCCGCAACAGGCTCCATGAGGCCTTGGAAAACACCGGGAGCTTCGAATCGCCGATGGACATCCTCACTCGCGGCGGCGACAGTATCGGCCTGCGCGTGTTCTTCGCCAACCTGCACGGCGAGGACGACCAGCCCGGCCACTCCATCGGCATCTTCCGGGACATGACCCCCCAGAGCGTGGCCCGGCAGGAGTTCCACCACAGGGCCAGCCGGGACGCGCTGACCGGGCTCGCCAACAGGGACGCGCTGTTTTCGGAGCTGGCCTCGGGCATCCTCCGGGCCGAGCGCGGCGGCCGGATGCTGGCGGTGTTTTTGCTCAACCTGGACAACTTCAAGCGCCTCATCGACGGCCAGGGATACGAGGCCGGCGACGCCCTGCTCGTGCAGGTGGCCAGGCGTCTGGAATCCCACCTCCGGTCCGGGGATGCGGTGGCGCGCCTGGGCGGGGACGAATTCGCCGTGGTCACGGACCGCATCGTCTCCGACGAACAGGCCAAGTCCCTGGCGGACAGGATGCTTGAGTGCTTCTCCCAGCCCTTCGACCTGGCCTGCGGGCCGTACAAGGCCAGCGCCAGCCTGGGGCTCACTGTCTATCCCCGGGACGGCTCCGACACGGAGAGCCTGTTGCGCAACGCCTCCGTGGCCCTGCACCGCGCCAAGGACACCGGCAAGGGCAAGATGAACGTCTTCACCGAGGAGCTCGACACGTGCGTGCGCGCCAGGGCGTCACTGGAGCGCGACATCCACGACGCCCTGGCCAACCGGGATTTCGAGGTGCGCTACCAGCCCATCGTGGGCATGAACGCCCGGGAGATTTGTGGCGCAGAGGCCCTGCTGCGCTGGACCGTGAACGGCGAACCGGTCTCGCCCGCCGTGTTCATCCCGGTGTGCGAGGAGATGAACGTCATGCCCGAGCTGACCCGCATCCTCCTGGACAAAATCGCCCGGGACGCCGGGCTCTGGGCGGCCCAGGACCTCGCCCCCCACGTCAGCGTGAACATATGCGCCGCCCACTTCTCCTCTCCCGGGTTCCACGCGTTCTTCAACAGCGAGCTTTCGTTGCGCGGGTTGGACAGCTCCCGCCTGGGCATCGAGATCACCGAGACCACCCTCATGCAGGACCCCGAAGCCGCACGGGACACCCTGCGCAGGCTCAGAAACCAGGGGCACCAGGTTGCCGTCGACGACTTCGGCACCGGATACTCCTCGTTGCGCTACCTTCAGCAACTCCCGTTCACCTCGCTCAAGATCGACCGGCAATTCATCATGGGCCTGGACTCCAGAGAGTCCAAGGCCATCGTCAAGGCCACCGTGGCCATGGCCAAAAGCCTGGGGCTCACCGTGGTCGCCGAAGGCGTGGAGACACCCGAGCAGCTGGCCTTCCTGAGGTCCTGCGGCTGTGACCGCTTCCAGGGGTATCTTTTCAGCCCAGCCGTCTCGGCGGAAGCCTTCGCGCGGATGTTCAAACGGGCGCTCCCCGCCTTCGACGAGATGAAGGCTGCGTCGCCGAGCCCCGGCGGCATCCTCCACTGACCCGGCGGGAATGGTCGAGGAAGAAGTGGACTCTTGATGCGTTGATGGGTATTCATGCGGTAATGAGTCAACAAGGCGAACTTCGGACTGCGGATCGTTTCCGTTTGGCGACCGCTTTTCGGCTTTGCCGATAATGCGTCCGGACCCGGTGCGAGCATCCCGGGGATCCGGCTCCGGCAAAACGCCTCCAACGCCGCCGGGAAGACAGGCCTCATGTCGTTTACCGTACTGCAACGCATAACCGTGGCCCTGCTCGCCGTGATGTTCCTGGCGGTGGCTTGGGCCGTGGCGGACTATTCGCGCCGCACCGGCTCCATGGTGGACACCTTCGTCTCCAGCCGCATCAGCGAGGAGGACGGGCTGCGGGGCATCGAGTTCACCCTGGGCGAGGCCATGCGCCTGGCCATGGACATGCACGCCTCCCGCAAGGCCCCGGCCGAAACGCTCCTGGTGCTCCTGGAACGCATCTCGGACAACACCCGCGATATCCCGGAGGACAGCCAGGGGACCGTCCGGCGGCTCAGGCAGGAACTCTCGTCGGCGCGCACCGGGCTTCTGATGATCCTGGACAAGCGCCCCCGGCCGGCCGCGTCCGGACGGCCGGCCCCCGAGGCCACGGCCGTGCGCAAGGCAGTGGACAACGCCAGGGCCACCGTGGAGGACCTCGCCCGGACGGACGCCGCGCAGCCCGGCGCGCTCACCTACCTCTCCAGCAGCCTGGCCGGCGTCTCCGAGGCCCTGGACGGATTCCTGGGCGAACGGCCCGATCCGCTGCCGGTGATCATGAAACAACTCGACGCCGTCCGGATGGAAGTGGAGGAGCTCTCCACGCTGCCGCAGTGGCAGGGCGGCGAAGCCCGCGAGCTGCTGCAGGGATTCAAGCGCGCCGTCTACCTGCTCATGGGCAATATCCCCAAGCTCCAGGAACTGCAGGAGAGCGACCCCAACGGAGCCGCGGCGCAGATGCTGGCGCATACCGACAAGCTGCTCTGGGACGAGGCCGTCTCGGACATCCGGCGTTTCAAGTCCCTGGCCCGGGCCGGCATCCGCCAGGGCGGGCAGGACATCGAGACCGTGCTGGCCTACGACAAGAACACCGTGCTGGCCGTCTCCATGGGCTGCATGCTTGCCGCCATGGGCGTGATCTTCATCCTGCAGCGGCTCCTGAACCGCCGTATCGGCGTGCTGCGCGCGGGCGCGGCGCGTGTCGCGGCCGGGGAACTGGAGCACCGCATCCCGCCCGGGGCCAGGGATCCCTTCGGCCGTCTCGGCGCGGACTTCAACCTCATGGCCGAGAGCCTCGAAAAGCAGCGCCACGCCCTAGGCGAAACCCTGAGCGAGCTGCGCGCCGCCAGGGAGAACCTGGAAGAGCGCGTCCATGAGCGCACCCTCGAACTGCACGAGGCCCTGGAGAGCCTGCGCCTGAAGGATTCCGCCTTCACCCAGACCCTGGAGTGCGTCCTGCTCGCCGGACCGGACGGCGCCCTGGTGGACGTCAATCCCGCCATGCTCGCCCTGACCGGCTACGAACGGGAGGATCTCCTGGGGCGCACGCCGGAGATCTTCAACTCCGGGCGCAACGATCCCGAACTCTACGACCAGCTGCGCCAAGCCCTGGACGAGAACGGGAAATGGAACGGCGAGATCTGGTTCAAGCGCAAGGACGGCGAGGACATCCCCCTGTGGATGATCCTCACCAGGCTCAAGGGCGACGACGGCGAGACCATCGGCACAGTGGCCATCTCCCGGGACATGACCGAACACAAGAGGGCCCAGGACAAGATCGCCCGGGAGGCCAGGCTCGACTTCCTGACCGGCCTGCCCAACCGGGGCACGTTCATGGAGGCCCTGGCCTCGTCCATGGCCAGGGACGGGCGCAACGGGCACAAGCTGGCCGTCATGTTCCTCGATCTGGACGACTTCAAGCACATCAACGACACGCTCGGCCACCCGGGCGGGGACGAGATTCTCAAACAGGCCGGAGCCAGGCTCCAGACATGCGTGCGCGAGAAGGACCTCGTGGCCCGCTTCGGCGGGGACGAATTCGTGATCATGGCCGCGTCCCTGCACGACAGCGAGCAGGCCCTGGCGCTCTCCCGGCGCATTCTGACCGCCTTCAGGGCGCCCTTCGCGGCGGGAGACGGATCGGTGCGGGTCCAGACCAGTGTCGGGGTGGCGGTCTTCCCCGGCGACGGACAAAGCCCGGAAGCGCTGCTCAAGAACGCGGACCTGGCCCTGTACCGGGCCAAGTCGCTGGGCAAGGGCCATGTGGAGTGCTTCACCCCGGAACTGGGCGCCCAGGCGCGCAACCGCCTGAACGTGGAGCGGGAACTTGCCCTGGCGGTGGAGCGCAGGCAGTTCGAGGTGCACTACCTGCCCATCGTCATGGTGTGCCGGCCGGTGATCCTGGGCGCGGAGGCCCTGGTGCGCTGGCGCAAGTCCGGCTCGCTCCTGCCCCCGGCCATGTTCGTGCCCCTGGCCGAAGAGATGGGCCTCATGCAGGAGATCACGGCCCAGGTGATTGAGACCGCCGCCCGCGACATGCGCTCGTGGGCTGAAAGGGGCGCGCCGGGGCTGCACTTGTCGCTCAACCTCTCGGCCCTCCAGTTCACCCAGCCCAGGTTCGAAGAGCTGTTCGCCCTGCTGAACGCCCAGACCGAATCCCTTCGCGGCTGCATGGAGCTGGAGATCACCGAATCCGCCGTCATGCGCGATCCCGCCAGGGCGGCGGGGCAACTCCAGATGCTCCGGGACCAGGGCTTCGCGGTGGCCCTGGACGACTTCGGCACGGGCCGGGCCTCGCTCCATTCGCTTGAGCACCTTCCCCTGACGTCGGTGAAGATCGACAAGAAATTCGTCTCGGATTTGAACTCAAAGGCGACACAGGCCGTGCTTCGCGCCACCATCTCCGTGGCCAAGGGGCTGGGGCTGATCGTGCAGGCCGAGGGGGTCGAGACGCCCGACCAGCTGAATTTCCTGCGCCAATGCGGCTGCGACTTCTACCAGGGCTTCCACTTCAGCCCCCCGGTCAGCTCGACGGAATTTCTGGACATGGTCCACCGGCAGCACCAGGGCGGCGCCGGACGCCAGACCGCCTTCCAAGACTCCCACATGCTGCAGTAGCCCGGCTCTCTCCGTCCGGGGGCGGCATTCCCTCCGTCCCGTTTCACGCCCGCACCGCACGTGCGGACCCGACATGGCGGCAGCCATGCCCCCTCCGGGCGTGCTCCCCGGCAGGAGCACGAAAAAATGACAGCGCGGCCGCGTCCGGAGAGTTTCCAGGCCGCGGCCGCGCTGCAACAAGCTTCACGGGCTGAGCCGGGGGCTTCGCCCGCCGGTCCGCCGCCCGCCGGTCAGATGGGGGGCGCGATGGTCACGAGCACGCGCATGTCCGTTATGGCGTGGACGCCGTGGGGCTCGGAGATGTCGGATATGAGCACGTCCCCGGTCTTGGCCGGGATGGCGTCGTCCTCGGACAAGAACTCCCCTTCGCCGGAAAGCACCACGATGGACAGCTGCCCCTCGATGTCGTGGGAGTGCACAGGCATGCTCTGCCCGGCCTTGAAGTTGAAGTTGATGGCCTTGAAGTGTTCGGAATCGTGCACCAGGAAACTGTGAAAGGTGAGGTCGGTGAATTTGGCCTCGTCGAATATGGACACTTTCTTCATCATGGCCAGCCTCCTTTATCGGCTTGGAAACCAACCATAACCCATCATCCGGCCCGCGTCGAGCCGCCGGACGAATTTCTCCGGCTCATTTCGGGCCGGAAGCGCACCGGCGCACGGCCCCGGCCAGGTCCTCCAGCTTGAAGGGCATGTCCATGACTTCCGCCGGACCCCGCCCGAACAGGGGAACCTCCTTGGAAGCCACGCTTCGCACGTAGACGTAGCGCACGTTGCCGAGTTCGGCGAGGCGCCGCTCGGGAACGTCCCGGCTGCCCCGCCAGAACACCACGGCCGCGTCCGCCCGCCCCCCGTCCGTGTTCACGGCCATGCCCGCCGCCCCCAGGCTCTCCGAGAGGATATCCCCGATGGACGTATCCGAGCTGATGACCGCCACCCGCACTGGGACGGCCTGCGGCTTGACCGGCGGCGACGAGAGCGGCAGCCCTCCTGGGTCCAGAACGCTTCGCGCCTTGACCAGCAGGGATTTGAGCCTGGCGGCCACCTCGGCCCGGTCCTGGCGGCCGGGATTCTCCAGGAGCCCGGCCATGTTGATGGCCGAGTCAAGGGCCCGGCGGGCCTGCACCGATGGGGAGCGTTCCGAGCGGAAGGGCGAGGACTCGCGCATCCTGACCAGGGTGCCCTCCATGACCGAGGCCGGGTCGGCCTGGTCCACTCCCTGGGGCAAGCGGGCCTCATCCAGGTTCTTGGCCAGACCGAGGATGGCCCTGCCTGCGCCGGAAGCCGGAAAGAGCTCCATCAGGGGGCGTTGCCGGGCAGCGGCGGCCGAGACGTGGGGGTCCTGGGGAACGTGCCCCAGGTAGCGGGCGTCGAGTTTGAGATACTTGAGCATGGCCCCGCGCACCCGGGCGAATATCTCTCCGGCGGAGTCCCGGGAACGGGCCTTGTTCACCAGCAGGTAGGGGCTTCGGCGCAGTCCGTTTTCCGAGAGGACCTTCACCAGGGCGTAGGCGTCCGTGATGGACGAGGGATCGGGATTGACCACCACCAGAAGCTCCGGGCAGGCCAGGCACAGGGATATCACCTGGCTGGAGATGCCGGGCGAGCCGTCCACCACCAGGTAATCGTAGCCGGAGAGTTTGGAGAATTCGGCGGACATGGCCGAGCGCAGGTCGCGGGAAAGGTCGGCCAAGCGCGACACGCCGGACCCGCCGGGAACCACGTCCAGGCCCGGGGCGACCCGGACCACGGCCTTCTCCATGGGCACGCCCTCGAACAGGACGTGCTCCAGGGTGAGTTCCGGCGAGATCCCCAGCAGCACGTCCACGTTGGAAAGGCCCAGGTCGGCGTCCAGCAGGCAAACCTTGCGCCCCAGGCGTCCAAGGCCCAGGGCCAGATTCACCGAGATGCTGGTCTTGCCCGTGCCGCCCTTTCCGCTGGCAACGGCCAGGACCCGGCTCATCGCCCCTGCTCGTCGCCCAGGAGCCGCTTCACCTCGGCCAGCAGCTCTTCCACTTGGAACGGCTTGCGCAGGCATGCCGCCGCTCCCAGGTTTCGGGCTTCAAGGATTTCCTGTTCGCTGGCCAGCCCAGTGAGCACCAGCACCGGCGTGGCCGGCCGGGCGAAGGTGGCGGCCTCGCGCATGAGCGACAGACCGTCGCGGCTGGGCATCCGGATGTCCAGGATCATGAGCCGGTAGCGGTTGGCGCGCAGGAGTTCCAGGGCTTTTTCCCCGTCCTCGGCCACCTCGACGGCATATCCCTTGGATTCGAGGGATTCGCGTAGAATTTCCCGGATATGGCGCTCGTCGTCCACCACCAGCACGGCCTGCCTGGGGGTGCGGTGCTCGGCGGTCCCTCCCGGGGCCAGGGCCTGCCCGGCCGGGTCCCTGGGCAGGACCACGGTGAAGGTCGTTCCGCGCCCCGGAACGCTCTCCACCCCGATGCGCCCTTTGTGGGCCTGGATGATGCCGTAGGCCGTGGAGAGCCCAAGCCCGGTGCCCTTGCCCTCGCCTTTGGTGGTGAAGAACGGGTCGAAAATCTTGTCCAGGTTTTCCGACGGGATGCCTTCCCCGGTGTCGGCCATGGTGAAGGTGACGGCGTCGCTGGCCGGAGAGTAGGATATCCCGGCGGAAAGGCTCCCGCCCCTGCCCTCCATGGCGTGCTGGGCGTTGAGCACCAGGTTCAGGAGCACCTGCTCCATCTGGCGCGGGTCGGCCTTGATGTCCGGCACCGAGGGTTTGTAGTCGCGCTTGACCGCGACCCCCTGGCTGACCAGCCCCCCCTCGGTGAGCCCCAGCACCCGGTCCATCACGTCCCGGGGATTCATGACCTCCATGCGCGGCGAGGCCGGGCGCGCGAAATCCATCAGGCTGCCCAGGATGGCGCTGATGCGCTCGATCTGTTCCACCATCTGGCGCAGGCCCTTCTTCTTGACCGGGTCTGGCTCGCGCATCTCCATGAGCTGGGCGCGGGCGGAAATGATGGCCAGGGGATTGTTGATCTCGTGGGCGGCCCCGGCGGCCAGCTGGCCAACGGCCGCCAGACGCTGGGTCTTGAGGAGCTTGTCGTTCATGTCCTGCATGGAGCGCATCACTTCGCTCAGGCGCTCGGAGCGCGCCTCGCAGCGCTTGACCAGCTCGAGCCTGCGGAACGCCTGGGCGGCCAGCTGGGCCAAGAGGCTCACGGCGGCCCGTTCCTCATGGGAGAGCATTCCCCCGACGGGCAGATAGAGCAGCTCCCCGAAAGCCTCCCCGCCCTCGGTGACGCCCACCATGGCCACCCCGTCCAGATAGTGGATGGGCGGGCCTTCAGGTCCTGACAGGGCGCTCGCCCGGGTGCGGCATCCTGAGAGATTGCCGGAAATCTTGGGGTGGACGGTGGCCGCGTCCTCGGGCAGAGGGTCGAGCCCCAGGTCCAGGCGAAGGGTCACGGGCCGCACGCCTGTGCCCACGGTCCAGGCGTGCCCCCTGGAGATCAGAAGGGCCGGGTCCGTCAGGCAGGCGAAGCCGTCGGTAGCCCCGAAACGCTCGCGCATGCAGCTGGCCAGGGCGAAGAGCACGTCCTGGGGCGTATCGGCCCGGGTGAGCTCGACCCCGGCCAGGGCCACGTTGCGCAGGGACTGCACGTCGCGCTCGAGCAGGACGCTCTTGCCGGAAAGCGCCAGGTTCGCCCCGCCCAGGCGCCGGTTGGCCCGGCCCAGGGCGTTGCAGTAGAAGGCGGCCGCGTCCTCGCTCAGGTCGAACAGGCCGGCCCGTTCGGCGAAATACTTGCCGATGCCCTCGCGCACCGCGTTCAGATCAGCCGGTCCGCTGAGTCCGAGCCCGGCGGCGCATCCCAGGCATTCGGCGTCGTAGGCCCCGGCCTGAAGCGTGCCCATGGCCTCGTGGGACAGACGGTCGGCCAAGGCCACGATAAGACTGACCACCGAGGCTTCTCCCACCCCGAGCAGGGCGCTGGCGTGCTGGTGGTGCATCCAGGCGGATTCGATGAACGCTTCCGGGAGCATCCACCGTTCCAGAAGCCATTTCCCGGCCAGGCAGTGGTCGGCCCCGAAAGCTTCCTGTTCGGCCTTGACCAGCAGGTTCCCCACGAGGAACTCGTCCCCCAGGAGGGCGGCGTAGTTCTCGCCCTCGGCGGAGAGGAGCGCCAGCTTGCCGCAGTCGTGCAAAAGCCCGGCCGCGAAGGCCGCCCCGGAAAGCCTCGGGCGGCAGCGCTCGGCCAAGAGCTTGGCGGCGCAGGCGCAGGCCAGGCTGTGCCGCCAGATTTCGCGCACGGGCGTGTCCCCGGATTCGAAGGACTTGAGCAACTCCTCGCGCACGCACACGCACAGCGCCAGGTTGCAGACGATGTCCGTGCCCAGGAACATGGCGGCCTGGCGGATGTCCGAGATGGACTCGGAGCGGTTGAACCCGGCGGAATTGGCGTGGCGCAGGACGCGCACCGAAACCGCCGGGTCGGCCTCCAGGGCCTCGACCAGCACGGCGATGTCCGGCGCTTCCTGAGTGGATATGGCCAGGAGGCGCCTGGCGGACGCGGGCGCGGACGGAAGATGCTCGATGCTCTCGATGAGAGCGCGCATCCGCTCCGTGGCTATCTGGGTTGGCTCCTGACGCATGCTCACCGTGGGATTGGGTTGCGGGTAAAACAAACGTGTGGGCGACTTCTAAATCATCCGATCATAAAAGGAAACCGCCCAGTAATCTTTCCGCGCCGCCAAAATCAGAAGTCCGCGATATACTGGACAAATGGAGTTCCCTTGGAGTAAGGCCGTTTCACGGGCGAGAAAAACCTATACCGGGGACAGCAAGACCATGAACAAGGCCGGACCTTGCATCATGCTTGTGGACGACGAGCCTGACCTGCTTGAAGTCTGCGCTGAGGCTCTTTCCGGCTTGGCATCCAGGGTCGTCACAGCGCGCGACGGGCTCGAAGCAGCAGCCCTCCTCGAACAAGAATCTTTTGACCTGATCGTGAGCGACATGCGCATGCCCGGAGCGGGCGGCATGGACCTCATCAAGTCCGCCTCTCGCATCGCGCCGGGCACGGACGTCATCGTGCTCACCGGCTACGGCACAATCGACAACGCCGTGGAATGCGTGCGCCTGGGCGCGGTGAACTACCTGCTCAAGCCCTTCCGCGTGGAGGACCTTCGCGCCGCCGTGCTCAAGGCCCTCAAGGAGCGCTCCCTGCGCACGCAGCAGGACGCGGTCAGCGACCTCTCGCGCATGCTCGATCTCTCCAGCGCCATGTCTTCCCGCAAGGACACCAGGGCCCTGATCAAGGAATTCCTTTCCCAGGTGCGTTCGGCCTTCGCCCCCGACGGCATCGCCTTCTTCTACAAAGAGGGCTCCAACGGCTCCGCCGCGGCCAAATGCGGAAACCACGTGCTCATCGGTCCCTATTTCCGCGAATACCCCGGCGTGCGGACCTGGTTCGAGTCCCTGGCCGGATCGCTGGCCGCCCGGGGCCGCCCCATGCTCCTGGAGGAACCGCTTTTGCGCGAGGCGTTCGGCCAGAACGTGAAAGGGGGATCCATCCCGGTTTCGGCCATCGGGGTCTGCGTGTCCGGTCCGGACGGCTCCCCCGGGGCCGTGGTGGCCCTGCGCTCGGACTCGGGCCAGCCCTACTCCTTTTCCGACCTGCAGCTCCTGACGCTGTTCGCGGCCCATGCCTCGCTCTGCTTCGAAAGCCAACGCGCCTGCACGCGGCTCAAGACGGTCAACGACGAGATCGTCTTCTCACTGGTGCACGCCGTGGAAGCCAAGGACACCTACACCAGGGGCCACTCCGAGCGGGTGAGCCGCTACGCCGCCAAGCTCGCCACCCACCTGGGGCTGACCCAGGCCGAGATCGACCTGGTGCGCACGGCGGGAGTGCTCCACGACGTGGGCAAGATCGGAGTCCCGGACAGCATCCTCAACAAACCCGGGGCGCTCGAACCGGAAGAACTGCCCATCATGCGCCAGCATCCGGCCATCGCGCGCACCATCCTGAGCAAGGTGGAAAGCCTGACCCGGGTGCTCCCCATCGTCTACCACCATCACGAGCGCTTCGACGGCTCGGGCTATCCCGAGGGGCTCAAGGGCGGGGACATCCCCTTCCTGGCCCGCCTGGTCAGCGTCGTGGACGGGTTCGAGGCCATGACCTCCGACCGCGCCTATCATAACGCGCGCAGCGTCGATGCCGCGCGCGCCATCCTCCAGAAGGGCTCCGGAAGCCAATGGGACCCAGAGGTCATCCAGGCGTGGTTCACGCTGCTGGACGGCAACGGCCTGGCGCGGGCCTAGGGCGGATTCCCGGAACCTCTTCACGCATCCCCGGCCGCCAACGAAGTTGAAGCACTGGTTCAGCTTTCGCGAAGCGCCTCGACACGAAAACTAAAAAGCCCCGGGCTCGCGCCCGGGGCTTTCGTTCGCCAGGGAAAGGCCGGGCTACTCCCCGACCTTCTCGAAATATTCCTTTTCCGCCCCGCACTTGGGGCAGACCCAGTCGCCCGGCACGTCATCCCAGGCAGTGCCGGGATTGACGCCGTGCTCAAGGTCGCCCTCGGCCGGGTCGTAGACATAGCCGCAGGGGCATTCCCACTTATCCATGAACGTCTCCTCGTGTTGCGCCCCTGGAATCCGTCCGTGCGAATCCAAGACGCAACCAAGAAAAACCATCGATTTCAAGTTTGAAAAACATATTCGTGTTTTTCAAACTTGCGACACTAGCCGACCGTGTAGAACGCCTTGGACGCGGCCTGGCAGACCGGGCACTTGTCCGGGGCGTGGTCCTCGCAGGTGTACCCGCAGACCGAGCAGATGTAATACTCGGTTTCCTTGAGCCCGGCGGGATCGGCCAGGGCCTTGGAGTAGAGGTCGGCGTGGACTTTCTCCACCTCGTTGGCGTAGCGGAAGGAGCGTTCGGCCTGTTTGTTGCCCTCTTCCTTAGCCTCCTCGATCATCTTGGGGTACATGCTCTCGAACTCGTGGGTCTCGCCCGCGATGGCGGCCTTCAGGTTGTCGGCGGTGGCTCCGACGCCCTTGAGCGTGTGCAGGTGAGTGTGGGCGTGCACGGTCTCGGCCTCGGCCGCGGCGCGGAAGAGCTTGGCGACCTGCTTGAAGCCTTCCTTCTCAGCCTGCTTGGCGAAGGCCAGATATTTGCGGTTGGCCTGGGATTCTCCGGCGAACGCTTCCCACAGATTCTTCTCGGACTTGGACATGGTTCCTCCCGTATTGCGATTGAAAATGTTTTAAGAATTATTCTGAAGACAATGATAGACCAAAACGGAGGTTCCGGTCAAGACGATTTGAAAATCAGGCGTCTCTTCCGGAGCCGCCCAGGCATCCCTGGCAGACGCCGCGGACTACCACGCGGCGGTCGTCCACTCGCCCGAGAGCCTCGGAGTCTCCCGGGAGCACGAGCTGGTCGAACTCTTCCCAGAAGAAGTCGTAGATGGATTTGCAACGGGAGCAGACGAAATGGTGGTGCGGGCTGGTGTCGGCGTCGAAGCGGCCCTGGTCGCCCGTCACCGGCACGCGCATGATGAGGCCGAGATCATCAAAGGTGGAGAGCGTGCGGTAGACCGTGTCCAGGGATATGGTGGGCAGCCTGCGGCGCACGCGTCCGAAGACCATTTCGGCGCTGGGGTGGTCCTTGGCTCCGACCAGCTCGCGCAGGATCTCGAGACGCTGGTGCGTCAAGCGCAGTCCCTTGTCCTGGGAGATGACCTTGAACCGTTCCAAAGCCGAATCGAAATCCATGGCCATGGATTCAGTCTGGAGCATGAGAACCTCTCTCGTAGCTGAATATTTCTTCAGATAGCCCACTTGTTGTCGAAGTCAAGGCTAAATGAGAATTATCTGCAGAAAGGAAGCATCCCCTCTTCAGCCGTCGGATTTGATTTCAGGCCCTACTTGCGCTACCCACGCCTGACCCAACCAAGGAGCCCACATGAACGTCCTGCTGGTAGGCTCGGGCGGGCGCGAACACGCCCTCGCCTGGAAGCTCTCGCAAAGCCCCCTCGTCGACACACTCTTCGCCGCCCCCGGCAACGGCGGCACGGCCCTGCTGGCCGAAAACGTCTCCATATCCGACACCGACACCGACGCCCTGGTAGCGTTCGCCGTGAAGAACGCCGTGGGCCTGGTGGTGGCCGGACCGGAAGCCCCCCTGGTGGCCGGGCTGTCCGACGCCCTGGCCGAGAAAGGCATCCCCTGCTTCGGTCCGGACGCCTTCTGCGCCCGGCTCGAGGGCTCCAAGGCGTTCGCCAAGGACATCATGCGCGCCTCGGGCGTGCCCACCGCCGACTACCGGGTCTTCACCGACCTCGAAGCCGCGCGCGAACACGTCATGAACCGCCCCCTGCCCATGGTGGTCAAGGCCGACGGACTGGCCGCGGGCAAGGGCGTGGTGGTGGCCAAGACCCGCGTGGAGGCCGCGGCCGCCCTCGAGGACATGATGGGGGCCCGCATCTTCGGCGCGGCAGGCGACACCGTGGTGGTGGAGGACTGCCTCATCGGCGAGGAAGCCTCCTTCCTGGCCTTCTGCGACGGGAAGACCGTGGTGCCCATGCCCTCCTGCCAGGACCACAAGGCCGTGGGCGAGGGCGACACCGGCCCCAACACCGGCGGCATGGGCGCGTACAGCCCTGCCCCCGTCCTGCCCGACAGCGAATGGGACCGCATGGCCAAGCTGGTCATCGCCCCCATCGCGCGAACCCTGGCCGCCAAGGGACACCCCTTCAAGGGCGTGCTTTACGCCGGGCTCATGATGACCAAGGACGGCCCCTTCGTGCTGGAATACAACGTCCGCTTCGGCGACCCCGAGTGTCAGCCGCTGCTCATGCGCCTGGATTCGGACATCGCCCGGATCATGTTGGCCGCCGCCTCGGGCGAGCTCTCGCCTGAGATGGTCGCCTGGAGCCCCAAAACCGCGCTGTGCGTGGTCATGGCCGCCGGTGGCTATCCCGGAACCTACCCCAAGGGCATGACCATCTCCGGCATCGAGGAGGCCGACAAGGCGGACGGAGTCAAGGTCTTCGTGGCCGGAGCCAAGCTTGAAGGCGGCACGCTTTCGACCACTGGAGGCCGCGTGCTCGGCGTCACCGCCCTGGGGGACGACCTGGCCCAGGCCCAGGCCAACGCTTACAAAGCCGTTTCAGCCGTGAGTTTCGACAAGGCGTACTTCAGGCGGGACATCGGCGCCAAGGGAATCACGAGGACCCGGCAATGACCAAGGTCGCTATTTTTATCGGATCCATCTCCGACAAGGACATCATGCAGCCCTGCTCCGACGTGCTCTCGGACCTGGGCATCGAGCACCTTTACACCGTCACCAGCGCCCACCGCACCCCGGATCGCACCGAGAAGCTCATCCGCGACCTGGAAGCCGACGGCTGCCAGGTGTTCATCTGCGCCGCGGGCATGGCCGCCCACCTGGCCGGGGCCGTGGCCGCGCGCACCACGAAGCCGGTGCTGGGCGTGCCCGTGAACGCCTCGCCCCTGGGCGGCATGGACGCCCTGCTGGCCACGGTGCAGATGCCCCCAGGGTTCCCGGTGGGCACCCTGGCCATCGACAAGGCCGGAGCCCGCAACGCCGCCTGGCTGGCCGCGCAGATTCTGGCCCTGAACGACAAGGCGCTGGAAGGCAAGATCAAGGCGGCACGGGAAGGCTTCGCGGCGGGAGTGGAAAAGGCCGCCCGGGAACTAGAAGGAAAGAACTAAGAGCAAGCGGGGCGTAAACCCCGATCCGGATCACTGTTTTCGGCCATGCCTGCCTGTTCGGGGCGGATGCGAGCCTTTCCAGGGCCAGAGCGGCGGATGCCGCCCTGGCCCTGTTTTTTGATCGGCAGCTCCCATGGAACTCCGGCCCTCCGGCATGCGGCATCCCTCCCTCGATTGTCGGAAATTTTGACAACCTACCCGAAGATTGTTTTACAGTCCGAACCATTCGCCGCCAGTTGCGCGGAATTTAAATCCCGATTCCGGCAAGATACTTGGTGGCATGGAACTTGATCGACAGTGCATACGAACTGGCTCGTGAAGCAAGCAGCATGCTCAAAAAAAGGGGAAAGTCGTGACGTAATAATCGCAACACTTGTGAGGGGAGTTATGAAAAGAATTCTCTCTACCATCATCCTGGCTGGCGTGTTTGCCATCGGCTGGTGCAGCGTCGCCTTGGCCGGCGCGTTCATCTTCAGCCCTGACGGCAGCATCGCTCTCGGCGTCAACGACCAAGGCCACCTCAACACTTCGTCAGGGGTAGCAGGCCTCCCCAGCAATGCTTCCGCGCTGGGCATAGCCTACAAGTTCCCGGACGGAAGCTACCGTGACGCGACCGCTCCGGGCTGCCTGTGCGAAGGATGGGGCGTTTCGGCCAACAACGCCGCCAGCGGCTACGCCAACGTCTCCACCGACGGCGTCCAGAACCTCACCGTGCAGTCGTTCACGTCTTCCGCGACCAACATCACCTCCGTGGTGACGCTGACCAGCCTGCCGGATCTCAAGGTGACCCAGGCGTATTCTCCCACGGCCGCCGTGCCAAACTCCCTGTTCGTGGACCATGTGACCATCCAGAACACCGGCGCGTCCGCCCTGACCGACGTCAAGTACGTGCGCGTCATGGACTGGGACATTCCGCCCACGGAATTCAGCGAATTCGTAACTATCAAGGGCACGGCGACCACCACCCTGCTCGAGCTCTCCCATGACAATGGCTTCGCCACGGCCAACCCGCTCGGGGCTACCGCCGCGCTGACCTCCGGCACCACCAATACCGACTTCACCGATGTGGGGCCGTCCGACCACGGCGCCTACTTCCGGTTCAACTTCGGCACCCTGGCCGCCGGCGACAGCTACAGCTTCGACATATTCTACGGCGCCGCGGCCACCGAAAGCGCCGCCCTGGCCGCGCTGGGCCTTGTGGGCACCGAGCTGTACTCCCTGGGTCAGAGCAGCACCACCGGCGGCCCCACCTTGGGCACCCCCGCCACCTTCATGTTCGCCTTCAAGGGCGTGGGCGGTTCGATCATCATTCCGCCGCCGTCGGCCGTCCCCGAACCCACCACCTTGCTGCTGCTCGGCGGCGGCGTGGTGGCCATGCTGGCCAGGCGCCGCTCCAGGAAGGCTGCCTGAGCTGCAATGAGATGAAACCGTAAAACACTGTCCCCGCCCGATGTGATCGAACAACGGGCGGGGACTTCGAGGCGTTATGAGACCAGGAATCCACGTACTCCACGCGCTCTGCCTGCTGCTCCTCTTCGTGGCCTCCGGCTCGGTGTCGCACGCCACCATGTTCACCCCCACCCGCCCCGGCGATCTGCCGGGGCAAACGTCCTTCTCCGGCCCCCAAAACGCCTTCGACAAGGGTCTCGCGGCATTCGAGCAGAACCGGCTGGACGATGCCGCCGAACAGTTCGCCAAAGCCGCCGAGCAGGATCCCAAAAGTCCAGACCCGCTGCTGGGATTGGCCGAAGTCGCGTTCAAGCGCCAGGATACGGACGCCGCCAAGAAGCAGCTGGACGCCGCGCTGGCCCTGGCGCCCGGCTCATCCTACGTCCATCTGGCCCTTGGCCGTTTCTATTTCGCGACCAAGGATACCGCCAAGGCCGAAGCCTCCCTGCGCAAGGCCGTCTCTCTCAACCCGGACGCCCTGGCCGCCAAGCTCGAGCTGGCGACGCTGCTGGCGGGGTCCAAGGAGAACGCGGCCGAAGCCGAAAAGCTCTTCAGGGAAGCGGTGGACCAGAACCCCAACAACGCCGGAGCCGCTTTCGGGCTGGGCAGCCTGCTGGCGAGCCAGGGCAAGACGGACGACGCCATCCGGATGCTCCAGAAAGCGATGAACCTGGCACCGCAAGACCCCAAGCCCCGTCTTGCGCTGGCGGCGGCTTACGCCAACTCCAAGCGCTATTACCAGGCGGTGACCTTCTACGATCAGGCGCTCTCGCTGGATGAGAAATCCATCGACGCCGTCTACGGCAAGGCGCAGGCCAACCTGGCCATGGGCAAAAAGCAGGAAGCCCTGGCGGACTTCGAGCAGCTCCTGGGACTCGATCCCCGGCACGCGGGGGCCCTCTTCTTTTCCGGGGTCCTCTATCTTGAGAAGGGCAATCTGGAGAAGGCCAAGCAAAACTTCGCCCTGGCCGTGGAGGTGGTGCCGAACAATCCCTGGGCGCTCAACAACCTGGCCTGGACCATTCTCGCCTCCAAGGGCGACCTGAACACGGCGGCCGGATACGCGTCCAAGGCGGTGGATCTGCAACCGGAGAATCCCGCTTTCCTCGAAACCTACGCCCAGATCCTCGCCAACAAGGGCAACATGGCCGACGCCATAGCCAGGCTTGAGCGCGCAGTTCGCTACGCCCCGCAAAGCCCCGGCACGTGGTTCTCACTGGCGGAGGTTTCCGAATCCGCCGGGGAACGCGAAAAGGCCCTGAAGGCCTACGAGCGCGTCATCGCCCTCGTGGGCCCTGACGACTCGTTGGCGGGCAAGGCCAAGAAGCAGATGGATAAACTCCGGAAAAAGTAAATCGACGCCATGGGCTGCCTCCATCCCGGACACGGCAGCCCGTGGCTCACCTTGGCCTTCCCCGCATCGGTCGATGCGAAACGAAAGGGGATTCCAAAGGGACTGGTCCCTTTGGCCGCCGGAGGCGTTCTCCTCCCGGCTCTTCCGGGTTTTCCCTGGGTAGCTCTTGTCACGTATTAGGCCGGGTAGAGGTCAAGGACGCCGTAGAGGTAGATGGCGACATTGAAGTGCTCCCGGTTTCTATAGCCGCAGGTCATCCTCTCAAAGACCTAGGATATACCCGCACCATGGGTTCCAAGATCGTTGTCTGGCATACTCTCTTTACGATATGGTATTTTGAAGTAAATGCGTTCGTTACTTAGTCGTTCTGCTTCAATTCCGATGCTTTCAGCCATGTCTTCCAAAATATCACCCAACAGCTCGAATTTGTCTTGACCATCCCACTTGCCAAATTGATCCCAGAGGATCTGCTGTGCATCTATGAGACGATCATAATACGGGCAAAACCAGTCAAATTCGTCAATTTTTAATAAGGCATCCGGGTGCGTCTCTGGTATCTCATGTGAAGCGACAGTACCCAAGTAATACGATGAGGATTTCAGAAGATCGCCGAGTTTTCCGTAGGTTTCCAACACTACTTTGTCCACCTCGGAATGAATACGATAGGCTTTTATCATCTCAAAGCATTGGCTCCTTGTGTTTTCAAGCACTTTGACCAAGGTCTCAAGATGACCATCGCTTGGATCATCCCCGATCGGGCAAGATATGCGGCAAGCGGCATATTCTTGCCACGCTGCCCAAATTACATCCCGCCGCATGCCATCGAGGATACTGGTATTGACCTTCTGCAGAATAACGCCTGGGAAGCAGTTGTCGAATGCTGCTGTCACCTCCACGTGCGCGCATTCGTGCGCAACAACATAAAGAGACTTGTAAAAACACTCAGTTTCCTGCCCAGGCTCCTCAAGAAGACCGAGTATGTAATTTGTGTTCAGGACAATATGGGTCTTGATGTTGCCATCGCGTATGACGCACGGAGCCATTGCAATACCAAGGGACACATCCTTTGTCGCAACAAGTATTTTGCTTGGCTCATACCCACGATCCAGTTCGGCAAGTGCTTCATCGTAGTCAAAAGCAAGAGTTACGCCATCAAGATTCGATAGGTCTATCCATTGGCTAATTACGCTAAGGATCGAATGCAGCTTATTTATCATCTCCCTCGCATAATCTTCGTCTGAAAAACCTCTGGCGGAGAATTGAAGGTTGGCCGGAATTGTCAGCCCCTCAGGCAGTTCGCCAGGTGTGATCTGATCTTCCGGCATTCGATTACTTCCTTATACTTTAGTGTTTTTTTTGGTGGGGCAGGTCTACCGGACACCGGTGCCGTACTCCACGTGAATGTCCACCCGACCTTCCGCCGTGTTCAGTTCAACCGCTTCCACAAATCATGGCTCGGTCAGGCCGGGAATCCGCGAATACAGGTCGATGTCCTTCATGGCTTCCTCCAGGGAGGACCATAGCCGACCAGCTATCCACGGAAAAGCCTGAAGGCCCCCTCCTCGCTCTTCAGCTCTTCCCCGTCCGCCCCCGTTCCTCGCCCTTGTCCCAGTCCTTCACGCGCAGTTCCACGCTGGCGATACCGTTGTACGTGTCCAGCCTGGGGCTGAAGGCCAGCCTGAGCTTGCGCCCCTGCATTTCCGGCCCGATCTCTCCGGCCAGGCGCCAGGCCTTGGCCCTGAGCGTCACCCCGGCGTCGGGATCCCGCACTTCGAGCAGCACGTGGTTGGCCCCGAACACCCGCCGGGCCTTCACGTCCAGCATCCCCGAACAGAACACCGGCTCCGGATTGCCGCAACCGAACGGCCCGAGCAGTTCCAGCTCCTTGAGCAGTTCATGGTGGATTTCCGCGAAGGACATCTCCCCGTCCAGCTTCAGGGTCGGCGTCGGGCTGGTGTCGCCCAACTGCTCCTGGACGGCCTTGCGGAAGGCGGCGCGCAGGGGCTCCAGATTGCCGGGCGCGAGGCTCAGTCCGGCGGCTTGGTGGTGTCCGCCGAAGCCCAGGAGCAGGTTCTGGCAGGCGGCGATGGCCGCGTGCAGGTCCACTTCCGGGATGGAGCGGCCGGAGCCCTTGAGCTTGCCGTTGTCGTCCGTGATGACGAGCGTGGGCCGATAGTGGGCGTCCACCACGCGCGAGGCCACGATACCGATGACCCCCTGGTGCCAGTGGGGCTCGTGCAGCACCATGGCCGGCTGCCCGGACTGGAGCCGGGCCTGCTCCAGGGCCTCGCGAGATATGGAGTCCTCCTCCTGACGGCGCCTGGCGTTAAGCTCGTCCAGGGTTTTGGCCAGGGGGCGCGCGGTTTCCAGGTCCGGGGCCATCAGCAGGGCCAGGGCCTCGTCGGCGCGTCCCAGGCGTCCGGCCGCGTTGATGCGCGGGGCCAGCCCGAACGTGACCTGGCTGGCCTCGAGCGGAGCCTTGGGGTAATGCCCGGCGACCTCCTTGAGGGCGAAGATGCCCGGGCGGGCCGCATCGGCCAGCAGCAAAAGCCCGTTTTTCACCAGGATGCGGTTCTGACCGGTGAGGCTGACCACGTCGGCCAGGGTGCCCATGGCCGTGAGGTCCAGGAACTGCCGGATGTCGATGGGCTCGCCGGGAAGCATGCGGTTGAGCGCGGCGGCCAGAAAGAAGGCCACGCCCACGCCCGCCAGATCGCGGCCGGGGCCGTCCGGGGCCAGCTTGGGGTTGGCGATGGCCGTGGCGTCCGGGAGCTCCTCCCCGGGCAGGTGGTGGTCGGTGACCACCAGTTCGAGGCCCAGTTCGCGGGCGCGCCGGGCCTCCTGCACGGCGCTGATGCCGCAGTCCACGGTGAGCACCATGTTGATGCCGGACGCGGCCAGTTTCTCCAGGCCGGCCACGCTCAGGCCGTAGCCTTCCTCGAGCCGGGCCGGGATGTAGGAACTGGAGGAGAAGCCACGCCGCGCGAAAAAATCGGTCATGAGGGCGGTGGACGTGACGCCGTCCACGTCGTAGTCGCCCCAGACGGCGAGCCTGCCGCCGGAGGTCAGCACCCTGGCCACGGCCCGAGCGACCTCCTCGAGGCCGGGGATGCAGGACGGGCTCATGAGGTGGCGCAGCCCGGGGCAGAGGAAAACGTCCATCGCCTCGATGGTCGAGAGCCCCCGGTCCCAGAGCAGCCCGGCCAACCGGGGCGAAACGCAGAGCTTGGCGGCCCAGTCCGCCAGGCTTGAGGGATGGGGGATGACGGCGCGGGGGCGCCAGGTCTTGGGCACGGATGACTCCTTCGGTGATGGCGGCGGACGAAGCGGGGACGCGGGGCCGTGAAAGATCAGGCGGCCAGCCCGGCTGCGAAGATGCCCGGGTCGTGGCGTTGCAGCAGGGCCCGAACCTGTTCGAGGAGGTCCGCGTCGCTCAGGTGGAACTTGCCCACCACGTCGCGCCAGGGACAGTTTATGTATGCGTTGGGGTCGGTGGCCACATGGGCCATGGCGTCGGCCACGCACAGCACCAAGGCCTGGCGGCGGTGGTTGGGCGAATGCATGGGGGCGTGGTGCCAGTTGACCGGCTCGGTGATGTCCTCGGGCAGGTTCCATGATCCCATGACCATGGAGCCGAGCATGCCGTGCTCGATGCCCCAGTACTCTTCCTCGGCCTCGGAATAGGAGAGCTGCTGCTCGTGGGTGAGCGACTCGATCAGGCGCCAGTCGTCCGTTCGGTGCAGGGCGGTGAGCAACTTGCCCAGATCGTGCAGGACCCCGGCGGTGAAGAGGTTGTCGCCGTCGAGTCCGCCCATGAGCGGGGCCAGGTGGCGAGCGATGAGAGCCACGGTGAGCTGGTGCTCCCAGTATTCGCTCAGCTTGAATTCCTTGGGAAAATTCTTGCCCTTGGTCAGGGCCTTCACGCCCACGGCCAGCACCAGGGAGCGCACCTCGTTCAAGCCCAGCACGGCGATGGCCCGGGACACGGTGGTCACTTCTTGCTGCAGGCCGTAGAAGGCCGAATTGGCCATGGTGAGCACCTTGGCGGTGAGCCCTTGGTCGCGGCTCAAGGTCTCGGCGATCTCCTCCAGGGGCGTGGAAGAGCTCTGCCCGGTCTGGCTGTAGAGGGTGGTGAGCAGGGCCGGAGAATAGGGCAGTTCGTGCCGAAGTCCGGGCAGGTCGAGGAGGAATTGCTGTCCGTGCTCGTGGCTCATGGGCGGCTCACGTTCCGGCGGTGGCGGTGGCGGAGGCGCCGGGGAGGAGTTCGCTGATCCCGGGCGCGGACGCCGAGATCATGTTCTGGTCCACCATGTACTTGACGAAGAGCCGCGCTTCAGCGAGCGCCGGATTCAGCTTCAAGGCTTTCTTGAGGTATTCCAGGCACTCCGTGGTGTTTTCCTTTTCGAAGTAGGCCCGGGCGATGTTGTAGAAGAGGTTCTCGTCCGAATCGGTGAGGCTTTCGGCCTTGCGGTAGTAGTCCAGGGCCTGGTCGAGCATCTTGTTCTTGCGCAGGCTGATGCCGAAATCGTTGAAGAGGTGCTTGTGCTCAGCCTCGAAAGCCGCGTCCAGGCGCACCAGGCGCTCGAAGATGTCGTTGGCTTTGTGGGCCTCGCCGCGGTCGAGGTAGGTGAGCCCGAGCCCGAAGTTGGCCCGGACGTTCTCCTCGTCCACCTTGAGGGCTTCGCCGAACTCGAGTTCGGCGCTGAATATCTCACCCTTGTCGCGGTGTCGCTCACCCTTCTGGATGGTGCGCGACAGTTCCTGGAGTTTGGGATACACCGTGGAAACGTAGAACTCCGGCTCGGGGGCGAATTTGGACAGCAGGTCCTCTATGGTTATCTTGCGCTTGGGTCCGGAGGGAATGTAATTCTTGTTGAGGGGCTGAATCTCCAGCAGGTTCTCTTCGACTTCCTCCACGAACCAATACGTCTTCTGGATGGTCTTGCGGGTGGTGGTGCCTGTCCCCACCTTCTGGATGGACTGCGTGGAAAAGATGCCCTTTATCTTCTCCCGGGAACGGGAAGAGGATTTCTGGCTGTCGGAAGGGGTATCCTGGTTTTCGGATTCGCTCATCATTGGGGCTCCGAAAGATGTCAGTCAGCGCAAGACGCAGACCTGACTCGCACAAATACCTGGAACCCCGGATATATGCAAGTGCGGTCCGGTATTCCTTTACCCAGTCCAACCGCCGAGGATCGATTCCAGGAGCCCAGGGTGCAGTTCCGGACGGGCCCGTTCGGCCAGATAGACGGCCCGCAGCTCGTCGTAGGCCGCGTCCAGCGCGTCGTTGACCACGAGATGATCGAACCAGCCTGCCTGGGCGATTTCGCTCCGGGCGTTGGCCATGCGCCTGGCGATGGTCTCGGGGCTGTCCGAGCCGCGCCCGGCCAGGCGTCGCGCGAGTTCCGCGCGCGACGGGGGCAGGATGAACACCGTGCGTCCCAGGTTCAGATTCCCCTTGAGGAGCTTAGCCCCCTGCACGTCGATGTCGAAGATCACGTCGCGCCCCGAGGCCAGGCTGTCCAGCACCCCCTGTTTGGGGGTGCCGTAATAGTTGCCGTGCACCTCGGCCCACTCGGCGAAATGGTCCCGCCCGATGCGGGCCTTGAACTCCTCGACACTCACGAACTCGTAGTCCACGCCGTCACGCTCGCCGGGACGCGGAGAGCGCGTGGTGCAGGAGACCGAGAACCCGGCCGTTGGGAACTCGGCCAAAAGCCTCTTGATGAGCGTGCTCTTGCCCGCCCCGGACGGTGCGGTGATGATGAGCGCGAGGCCCAAGCGGTTATCGGGCTTCATCTTCCTCGTCCTGGCTGAAGCGTTGGGAGATGGTCTCGGCCTGGATGGCCGAGAGGATCACGTGGCCCGAATCCGTGACCAGGATGGAGCGCGTCTTGCGGCCCTGGGTGGCGTCCACCAGGTGGTGGGACTCCTTGGCGTCCTCGCGCAGACGGCGCATGGGCGACGAAGCCGGGTTCAGGATGGCCACCAGGCGAGAATTCACCACGTAGTTGCCGAAACCGATGTTCAACAGTCCTGATTTCTGCACTGCTCAGTCCTATTCGATGTTCTGGACCTGCTCGCGGCACTTTTCCAATTCCGCCTTGAACTCCACCACGACGCGGCTGACCTCGATGGACTGGGCCTTGTTGCCGCAGGTGTTGATCTCGCGGAAGGCTTCCTGGAGCAGGAAATCCAGGCGCTTGCCCACGTCGCCGGACTGGCCGAGCATCTCGCGTATCTGGTCCAGGTGGCATCCCAGGCGGGTCAGCTCTTCGGTGACGTCGAGCTTGTCGGTCATGACCGCGACTTCCTGGAGGATGCGCTCCTCGGAGGGCTCCACCCCGAGCTTCTCCAGCACTGAGGTGAGCCTGGTGCGCAGGGCCTGGAACTTCTCCTCCTTCACCCTGGGGGCCAGCTTGCGGATGTCGGCGTGCCAGGCGGCGAGCCTGTCCAGGCGTTTGAGGATGTCCGAAGCCAGCAGCCCCCCCTCGCGCAGGCGGGCGGCGTTCAGGTCCTCAAGGGCTTGGGCCAGGCCGGAGGTCAGCGCCTCCATCAGTTCGGCCGGGGCGTCCTTCATGCCCTCCTGCCAGAGGTGGGAGATGGTGAGCAGGCGGGTGTAGTCCGGGGCGAAGTCGTGCCCCATGTCCCGGGCCAGGTCGGCCACGGAGCGCAGCATGGCCTGGGCCATGGGCTTGTTCAGGGAGACGTCCAGGGCCTCGGGCCTGTGGGGCTGGAAGTTGCAGGTCACTTCCAGGCGGCCGCGCTCCACGAAGCGGCGCACCACCTTCTCCAGGTCGGACTCGCTGGCCCGCAAAAACAGGGGGAGCCTCCACTTGAGGTCCAGGTAGCGGCTGTTCACGGAACGCGCTTCCCAGACAACGTTGGCGAAGGGATTCTCGGTGATGGATCGGCCGAAGCCGGTCATGCTTTTGGGCATAGGTATCTCGCTGTCCGCGCCGCGGCCGAGGGGCCGCGAGGGGTCGGTGGTTTCTCCAGGCGGGCCGGTCGGTCCGCATCCGGGTTTAGATAGCCTCACAAAGGGGACTCGTAAAGGGCCTGCGCCCCGGAGCCTTCAGGGCCCGACCGGACCGGCCAGGGGCTCGGACAATGGCTCGGCCAGAACCGCCCCGTCCCGGGCGCCGAGCGGGCGCACCGGGAGCAAGCCCCCCGGGGCCACGGGCGAGGGGCTGGTGAGACGGCATTCCATATAAAACTCGCTGGATCCGGCGCCGGGGTCCCGCCCCTCCACCGCCACCACCAGCCTGTCCAGGCCCGCGACCCGTTCCACGAAGGCACGCTCGAGAGCCTGGGCGGCCGCGCGCAGCGTCGCGGCGCGTTCCTTCTTCACGTCCTTGGGGAGCTGTCCGGCGGCCTTGGCGGCCACTGTGCCAGGGCGGCGCGAATACGGGAACACGTGGGCGTAGCTCAAGCCCGCCCGGGAACAGAAATCGAGCGTGGCCCGGTAAGCCTGCTCCGATTCGCCAGGGAACCCCGTGAGCAGGTCGGCCCCCAGGGCGAACACGGGCCATTGCCCGCGCAGGGCGTCCAGAAAATCGAGCACCATCTCCGGCCCGTAGTGGGACCGCCCCATGGCGGCCAGCACCCCGGGATCGGCGCTCTGCATGGAGAGGTGCAGATGCGGGCAGGTCATGCGCGAGGTCGCGAGCACGGCGAGCGCCCTGGGGCCGAGCATGCCCGGGTCCAGCGAGGACAAGCGCAGGCGAGCCCGGCCCTGCCACCGGGGCGAGAGCGCCCCCTCCAGGCGGGCGAGCATGTCCCAGAAGTCGCCGTCCGGCATGGAGAACTGCCCCAGGTTGATCCCGGACAGGATGATCTCGCGGTATCCGGCTTCAAGGAGCCTCGCCGCCTCGGCCGCGATGTCCTCGAAGGGCCGCGAGCGGGCCGCCCCCCTGGCCCGGGGCACGATGCAGTATGTGCACCCGTGGGAGCAGCCGTCCTGGAGCTTGAGGATGGGCCTGGCCCGGTTGAACCGGGTGATGGAGAACGCCGGCCAGGCACGCCGGTCCGCCCCGGCGGGCTCCAGGGACACCTCAGGCCATGCGGCCAGCCCGGCCTTGCCCGCCTGCGGGACCACGGCCGCGACGCCCGGCAGGACCTCGAACGTGGCGGGTTCTGTCTGGGCCGCGCACCCGGCCACAAGGATGCGAGCCGAGGGCGCCTCGCGTCCGGCCCGGCGCACCGCGCCCCGGCTGTCGGCCACGGCTCCGGCGGTGACGGCGCAGGTATGCACGAGCACCACGTCGGCGCCGGCCGGATCCGGGCTCTCGTTCCACCCCCTGGCGGCCCAGGCTTCCCGGAGGGACTGGGACTCGTACTGGTTGATCTTGCAGCCCAAGGTTTGAATGAAATAACGCATGCACAGCCCCTAGCCCAATCACGAGTGCTGGTGAAGCAGGGATCGCATCCCGATTTCAGGACAAAATCCCATATTCAGGACAACTCCTCCCACTATCCTGGAATACAAACAACCTCTCGGATTGGCAAATCCTCCTAACACACCTAAAAACAAACATAAAAAAACATGGCACAATTATTGATATTTACTAGAACATGGTCCATTACCAATCTATAGTTCCGGCCATCACCACCCAGGATTGCCGGAAGATTCCCTTGCGCCCACTGTACGAACTCAACAAGGGGACGCTGGCCGCCCTGGAATTTTCATTCGGCGAGGCCGTTTCCGGCAGCGTCCAGAAGCTCGATGCCATCGTGGAAGTTCTCGGCGGACATGTCGCCCCTCGCGGCCCCGAGGCGTTCCTGTGCGTCTCGTTCGGAGCCGACGAACTGGCCGACGCCCTGTTCCCGGGAGCGCTGGCCGAAACCTGCTCGCGGGCCGGGATGGCTCCGGCGGGGCTGTGCCTGTTCTTCTCCGACAAAGCGTGCCTGGAACTGGGCATCGGCTCGCTGGACCAGTTCCTGCGGTTCAAGAGGCTCGGATTCCGCCTAGGGCTCGACATCGCGAGCATCGCATCCATGCCGGTGCTCCTGGTGGAGCGTCTTCCCGCCGACGTGCTGCGCCTGGACATCCTGGACTCCATGCCTGTTGACGCTGACATTGATTCGCAACGCAACATCGCCGATTTCGTGGCCTTCGCCTCCAATCTTCTCATGGTGCCCGCCGCCAAGGGGGTCCACGACTCCATGCAACTCAACCGCCTCAGGGACATGGGAATACGGATCGGGCAAGGCCCCTTGTTTGCCGATTCAATTCTGATTCCGCATCTGTAGGCGCCGCCGCTTTCGTATACAGATTACTAAATGCTCACCCTGTGCCAATTCAGAATGCATCCTACCGGATGTCAGATGAAAACAATTTACAAATCGCAGAATTTGGCTATTATCCCCTCCGCCTGCCGCGCAGGCATGTCGTACCCGGAATTGAAGGAGACCTCATGGACGATTATTTGAAGGAATCCCTGGAAATTGTTCGCGCTCAAGCAAAAGTAAGAGTCATGACCGCCCAGGAGATCGTGACCATGGTCCAGAATCTCGTGCACGGCCTCAAATCCGTCATGCTGGGCGCCGCGCAGGCACCGGTGACCACGGTGGAGGACGCATCCGGCAAGCCCCTGGACCCCAAGAAAGCCATCCGCGAAAAGACCATCATCTGCATGGAGTCAGGCAAATCCATGAAGGTGATCACCAAGCGCCACCTGGCCAAGTTCGGGCTCACCCCCGACGAATACCGCGCGAAGTGGGGCTACGCCAAGGACCTCCCTCTGGTCTGCAAGGAACTCCAGCGCGCGCGCCGCAAGAAGATGCAGGACATGCGCCTGTGGGAACGCCGCAAAAAGGCATAGGAATACCCCGCCCAATTTCGGCGGAGCATAGCCTCCGCCCCGACTCTCCCGGAGCCCCGGGCGTGCGTACGCCGTCCGGGGCTTCGCATTTTGCCGCGTGCGCAAAGTTACTTTAATTTCACTTTACACCTTCAGCCCCCGGTGCGACGGGGATAGAGACAAAAAAAAGCCGAGTTCCGGACGCCGTCAATCGCGAGGTGCGCCATGACCGGACGCTTCGACCCCTCCCTTCTGTATGCCGAGTGCCGCCGTTGCGGCGCTCCCGTGGTCAGGGCTTCGGACCCGAGCGAGGACCTCCTCTGGATGGGAATCCCCCCCGAGGCCCTCGACGCCGACTGCCTGCTCGTCTACGATGGCTGTCCCAGCTGCTCCCCGGACAGATCGGATTACGAGCCCCGCCTCATACGTTTCTCCCGCCGCGAAGATTCGCGCCACGCGAACTGATCCGGCTGGGGACCTCTCCCCCCTGCTTGCCTGGGACGAGAGCCCCCCAGCCGGTTTCCATGATTTCAGGCGGTTGGCGCCACGCTCATTATCACGCACCCCACCTTTCGCGCCCCTTTTCTTCGTCCGATCCGCCCCAGATCGATCATAGCCCTCCGGAATCATGCACCTAGGTCGTGGAGGAGCAGGTCATTTTCGGGCGAAATATAACAAAAAAGTAAATACTTTTTGGCTTGCCATGCTTGATGTTTCACTTTACACACTTCTTGGCTGTGGTAGGGTGATTGATTTTATCCTTCGGAGGGGAGCGGCAAGCTCCAAGCGCCGCGCCAGGCGCCGAAACCACCTCCTCCGCAGCCGGGGCATGGAGGGAAGACCCGGGGTGAGCGTTTGCGTTTCCTCCCCGGGCGGCGGCTTCCCCTCCTGTGCCATGCCCACCTGTGGCAAGGGCAGCTTTTTTTTCAACAAGAGGAGGAGGATTCTCTATGAAACGCATTCTGGCTCTGGCCCTGCTCATCAGCATGGCCTTCGGCGCCGTGGCCGCTTCGGCTGCCACCGAGGTCAAGATGACCGGCGACGCCCGCGTCTACGGCAACTACTGGTCCAAGTACAACTACACCGGTTGGAATGCCGCCGGCTCTCAGACCTACGACTCTCTGACCATCTGGGAGCGCTTCCGCCTGCGTTCCGACTTCATCGCCAACGAAGGCCTGAAGTTCCGCCTGGGCATCCGCGTGAACGACGCTCCTTGGGGCGCCGGCACCTTCACCGTGGACAACCCGGCCGTCTCCATCCAGGTCTACCAGGCCTTCATGCAGTTCAAGTGGCCCAACACCCAGGTTGAGTTCACCGTGGGCCTGCAGAACGTCGACCTGCCCATGTCCGCCGACTGGCTGGGCTCCAACCCCGTGTTCGGTGGCACCCGCGCCGCCGCCGCGCTGGTGGCCATCCCCGTCGTTGACCAGCTGAAGGTCGTGGGCGGCTTCATCCGCTTCCTCGACACCAACAAGGACTTCGACACCACCACCAAGCAGGTCCCCGACGAGTTCGACGGCTACCTGCTGACCCTGCCCATCACCCTGGACGGCTTCAGCGCCACCCCCTGGGGCATGATCGCCGTGGCCGGCCGCAACGCCAACTACGGCACCTTCGTCGGCAACGGCGGACCCAACACCAACGAGACCCTGGCCACCTACCTGTTCTCCGCCGGCACCTACGCTGCTCCCGTCGGCCTGAAGAACTCCCAGAACGTGTTCTGGTGGGTCGGCTCCTCCTTCGCCGTCACCGCGCTTGATCCCTTCAAGTTCTACGCCGACATCGTGTACGGCGAGGGCAACGGAAACGACCGCGGCAAGAGCAAGCGCGCTGGCCTGTTCTTCGACGTCGCCGCCGAGTACACCGGCTTCGACGCCGTCACCCCCCAGCTGACCTTCTGGTACTCCACCGGTGAAGACGGCTCCACCCGTAACGGCTCCGAGCGCCTGCCCGCCGTCGTGAACTACTGGGGTCCCTCGAACTCCTTCATGTTCGGCAACCAGGACTTCAACTTCGGCGGCATGCCCACCAGCTCCATCGGCAGCTGGGGCCTCGTGTTCGCCCTGGACAAGATCAGCTTCATGCAGGATCTGACCCACCGCCTGGCCTTCACCTATGCCCGCGGCACCAACTCCGCTCGCGCTCTGCGCACGGCCAACCTGCTCACCGGCACCGGCCCCAACCAGTACGTGATGATGGGCCGTGACCTGACCACCAACGAGTACGTCATGGGCATCAACTTCGACAACCAGTACAACATCTACCAGAACCTGGCTCTGATCGTGGAGACCGGTTGGGCCCACGGCTCCTTCGAGAAGTCCGTGTGGGGCCGCCGCTTCGTGAACCGCGCCAACGACGGCGACACCTGGAAGGTCGCCTTCGGTCTGCAGTACAAGTTCTAGTCTGCGGATTACCTGCCTTCCTTGCGGCCGGGGCTTGCCCCGGCCGCTTTTTTTGTGTCCAATCGCCGGAAATCCCGTCCCGTTCTATGCGAGTAACGATTGTCGACAACTCAATTTGACTATGAGAATCAGTTTCATTTATCCCTCCCCATCGACGCCCCATTCATCCCAGGAGGCGCCGGAGGCCCCGTCAGCGCGGGTTTCCGCCCAACTGGACGCGTCACGGGCTCAACTCTCTACTGCAAGCGAGGAGATAACATGAAACGCCTTCTGGCCCTGGTTCTTCTGGCCGCCATGTCCCTTGCGGCTTCCGCCGCGCAAGCCGACACCGACGTCAAGATGGCCGGTGACGTCCGCATCCACGCCAACTGGTTCCAAAAGCGCAACTACACCGGATGGAGCGGCGACGGCACCCAGACCGCCGATCCCATGACCGTCTGGGAGCGCTTCCGCCTGCGCACCGACTTCATCGCGGGCGAGGAGCTCAAGTTCCGCCTGGGCATCCGGGTCAACGACGCCGCCTGGGGCCATGGCACCATGACCGTGGACAACCCGGCCGTCTCCGTGGACGTCTACCAGGCCTTCCTCCAGTTCAAGTGGCCCGGCACCGACGTGGAGTTCACCATCGGCCGCCAGCCCTTCACCGTGGCCCACAGCACCTTCTTTGGCGGCAGTTCCATCATCCTGGACACCGAAGTGGCGGCGGCAGTGGTCAGCATTCCGGTGGTCAAGGACGTCTTCGCCGTCCAGGGCGCCTTCCTGCGCCTGCTGGACACCAACAAGGATTTCGACACCACCACGAAGCAGGTCCCCGACGAGTTCGACGCCTACTACCTGAGCCTGCCGATCACCATGGAAGGAGTGAGCGCCACCCCCTGGGCCATGCTGGCCGTGGCCGGCCGCGCCGCCGACTACGCCGGAACCAGCGTCGGCGGAGCCGGGTCCTACAACAGCACCCTGGCCACAAACCTCTTCTCGGCCGGGCAGTTCGCCATCGACCCCACCGGCAGCCGCAACGGCCAGAATGTCTACTGGTGGACCGGCGCCGCCCTGGAAGTGACCGCTCTCGACCCCTTCAAGTTCTACGCCGACGTCATCTACGGCGAAGGCAACGGCTCCGACAGGGCCAAGAACCGTCGTGGCGGCCTGTTCCTGGACGTTGCGGCCGAGTATACCGGCTTCGACTCCGTCACCCCCCAGGTGTCCTTCTGGTGGTCCACCGGCGAGGACGGTTCCCTGCGCAACGGCTCCGAGCGCCTGCCCCAGCTCGTGCCCGCCTGGGGAGCCAGCACCTCCATGCTCTTCGACTCCGACCAGGCCTTCGTGGCCAGCACCATGGGCGTCAATCCCGTGGGCGCCTGGGGCTTCACCGCCTCGCTCAACAAGGTCAGCTTCCTGAAGGACCTGACCCACCGCCTCACCGCCGCCTACGCCCACGGCAACAACTCCAGCAGCGCCTTGCGCACCGCCAACGAAATCCTGGGCGTAGGCGGGTTCTTCCAGATGGGCCGCGACCTGACCGTCAACGAGTACGTGGTGGCCGTTAACCTCGACAACACCTACGCCATCTACGACAACCTGGCCCTCATGGCCAACGTGGGCTGGTCCCACGGCGAGTTCGAGCGCTCCGTGTGGGGACGCAACTTCGTGAACCAGGCCAAGAGCGGCGAAGCCTTCCTGGCTGTCGTCGGGCTGCAGTACAAGTTCTGAGGCTGATCACAACGCACAGGCCCGGTGGCGGCCGGAACACCGTTCCGGCCGCCTTTTTGTCCTTTCACGCGTGTGCTGCGCGTTCGGTCGGGCTCCGGCGGTGCCGGTTTGTCACGAACACGCGTCATTCGGCTCCGGACTTGCCACGACGTTTCGTTTCGGGGTATCTGCGGGCATGCTTCACTTTCGCCCAAGCGCATCCCCCCTCGCGCGGCTGATCCCCCTGCTGGCCATCCTGGCCATGGCCTGCGCCGGATGCTCGGCGAAGCTTTCGGCCGCGCACCTGCAGCTCAAGCCCTGGGAGGACGGCGGCAGCCAGAAGCTCTACGCCAAGTTCATGCACTTCGACTTCAAAACACAGCCCCACGAAGGAGGATTCGAGGTGACGGGCACCGCCTGGCCCATCAAGGAGAACATCCCCCCCTGGGCGGACTCCGTGGACAATCTGTCCATCAATGCCTACCTCTGCAACGAACACGGAGACGTGCTCGTTTCCTCGACCAAGAACTACCCCGCCCAGAAGATCCCCGCCTCCGGCTTCCCGTTCCAGTTCGTGCTTAAGCACGTCGAGCGCCCCTCCGGCGGATTTTACGTCAGCTTCGGCTACGGCGGCATGTTCACCGCCTCCAAGCCACCCACGGCCGGCGGCCAGGGCAGCGGCGGCATCGCCGGGAACTACGTCTTCTACGTCAGCGAGCAGGCCGCCCTCAAGAAGTAGCGCCACCGCTTCGTCACCATCCCGTTCCCATACGTCACGCAATGCTCCGCGCGGCGTAACACCAGGCACGCCTGCCCGTGGTAGGTCCTCCGATCAAAGGAGGCAGACCATGAAGATCGACGTCCACGTCCACTCCAAGCACTCCACCCGCCCCTCCCAGTGGTTCCTGCAGAAGCTCGGCTGCCCCGAGAGCTTCACCGAGCCAAGGCGGCTCTACGAGATCGCCAGGAAGCGCGGCATGTCCCGCGTGACCATCACCGACCACAACACCATCGCCGGGTCGTTGGAGATCGCCCACCTGCCGGGCGCCTTCATAAGCGAAGAGATCACCACCTACTTCCCGGAGGACGGCTGCAAGGCCCACGTGCTGGCCCTTGACATCACCGAGGAGCACCACCGGGAATTCCAGATGATACGCGAGAACATCTACGACCTGGTGCCCTACCTGCGGGAGCGCAAGATCACCCACATCATCGCCCACCCCCTTTTCGGCGTGAACGACAAGCTCACCCCCTGGCACTTCGAGCGGATGCTGCTCATGTTCTCCAACTTCGAGTTGAACGGCACCCGCGACGCCTACCAGAACGACAGCCTGCGGGACATCCTGGCGCATCTTACCCCCAAGGACATCGATCGCCTGGCCGACCGCCACGGCATCGAGCCGTACGGCGACAGGCCCTGGATCAAAAGCGTCACCGGCGGCTCCGACGACCACAGCTCCTTGAACATCGCCAGCATGCACACCCACGTGCCCGAGGCGAAGACCCTTGCGGAGTTCCTTGCGGGCATCGACGCGGGCCGGTCCCGGCCCGGCGGGCGTCCGGCCTCGCCCAAGGCCATGGCCCACAACCTCTACGCCATCGCCTACCAGTTCTATAAATCCAAGTTCGGCCTGGACCGCTACGTGGACAAAGACGTGTTCCTCACCTTCATGGACCGCTTCCTGTCGGGCGATCCGCACCGCAAGTCCGGCATGATCTTCAAGCTTCAATCCTTCTGGACCGGCATGACCCGCAAGTCTCGCAAGCCGGACACCGGTTCCCTGCCGGAGCTCCTGCGCCACGAGGCCGAGACTCTCATCCATGAGGACAAGGTCCTCTACTCCCTGGCCAAAAGCGGTCTGACCGGAAGCCGCCCCCTGGAGGACGAGTGGTTTCGCTTCGTCACCCGCGCCTCCAACAAGGTGCTGGCCGGGTTCGGGGACCGGCTGCTGACGCAGCTGTCGGGAGCCAACATCTTCGACATCTTCAACGGCCTGGGCGCGGCCGGGGCGCTCTATACGGTGCTGGCCCCCTATTTCGTGGCCTACACCGTCTTCACCAAGGACCGGACGCTCTGTCGCGAGGCCCACGCCGCCCTGCGCGGCGACGGCGCGGACAGGCAGGCCAGGGTCGGGCATTTCACCGACACCTTCCATGACGTCAACGGCGTGGCCCTCACCCTCAAGATGCAGGTGAACATGGCCAACAAGCACGGCAAGGAGCTCAAGGTGGTCACCTGCTCCTGCGGCAATGGAGAGGAGATGCCGGGCGTCAAGCAGTTCGCGCCCATCGGCAGCTGCGAGCTGCCGGAGTATCCGGGCCAGACCTTCCACTACCCGCCGTTTCTGGAAATGCTCGAATACGTCTACGGACAGGGCTTCACCCATCTGCACTCCGCCACCCCCGGGCCCATCGGGCTTGCGGCGCTTTGCATCTCGCGCATCCTGAAACTGCCCATCTACGGCACGTACCACACCGCCTTCCCGCAGTACGCCAAGGTGCTCACCGGCGACGACGCCATGGAAGAGCTCATGTGGAAGTACATGCTCTGGTACTACAACCAGATGGACAAGGTGTTCGTCCCCTCCCAGGCCACCGGCGACGAGCTGGCCGACAAGGGCATCGACCCGTCCAAGATCACCCTGTTCACCAGGGGCGTGGACATCGAGCGCTTCACCCCGGCCAAGCGCAATGGCGCCCTCAAGCGCTGGGGGCTGGAATCGGGGACGAGCCTGCTCTATGTGGGGCGCATCTCCCGGGAGAAGAACCTCCACCTTCTGGCCGAGGCGTTCCTCAAGCTGCGCAAGACCCACCCCGGCGCGAACCTGGTCGTCGCCGGGGATGGGCCGTATCTCGCGGAGATGAAGCGCGCCCTGTCCGGAAAGGGGGCGGTGTTCACCGGCTACGTCCAGGGCGAGGAACTGGCCGGGCTCTACGCTTCCTGCGACCTGTTCGTGTTCCCGAGCACCACCGACACCTTCGGCAACGTGGTTCTGGAAGCCCAGGCGTCGGGACTCCCGGTCATCGTCACCCCCTTCGGCGGGCCGCGCGAAAACGTGGACGCAGGCCGCACCGGCCTGGTGGTGGAGACAGTGGACCCGGACGGGCTGGCCGGGGCCATGGAGGAGCTGGTGCGCGACGAGCCGCGCAGGCTGCGCATGAGCCGGGCCGCCAGGGCCGCCATGGAGAACCGCTCCTTCGACCTGGCCTTCATGAAGACCTGGGAGCTGTACCGTTGCGCCTGCTGACGCCGCGTCCGCCTGGCTGATCCGGGAGGCGCACAGGCTCGATCCCGGTTGCGGCACGCAGAATTCGGCTTCGATACGGAGGGTTTCCCTCCCTTGCGCCTTTACCGGCGGAAGCGATGCGTGCTATTGTATGAGCGATCCCGCATTTTCCAGGATCGCATGCTCAAGGAAATACCCCTCAGCCAACTTGTCGTAGGCATGTTCGTGGAATGCTACGGCGACGGTTCCTTCCACAATCCGTTCCATCATGTCCGGGACTACGTCCATTCCAAAGCGCGCATCGACGAATTCAAGGCTCTCAGCGTGACTTCGGTCACCATCGACGACGCCAAGTCCAAGAAGTCCTGCACCCCGCTGTCCCCGGGCGCGGCCGAGCCGCCCTTCAGCTTCCAGGGTCCGAGCGCCGCCCGCAAGGTCTACGCCCTGTGCCTGTCCCACGTCATGGACGTGATGCACAAGGTCCGCCAGGGCCTCGACGTGGACTTCACCCAGTCCTTCGAGGCCGTGGACATTCTCATGAACGGCGTGGAAGAGAATCCCACCCACATGAACCTGCTGGCCAAGCTGCACCACTACGACGACTACACCTTCCGCCACAGCCTCAACGTGTCGCTTCTGAGCCTCATCTTCGGCAGGCACCTGGGCATGGATCAGGACGGCCTGCGCCGCCTGGCCTTCGCCGGGCTCTACCACGACGTGGGCAAATTCCGGATTCCCCTGGAGATACTCAACAAGCCCGGCCGGCTCTCTGAAAAAGAGTTCGAGGTGATGAAGCACCACAGCCGCATCGGCTACGAGCTGCTCAAGGGACAACCGGAAATCCCCGAGGACGTGCTCCACGGGGTTCTGCACCACCACGAACGCTACGACGGCCAGGGCTACCCCCGCCAGCTCAAGGCCGACGAGAAGGACTCCTTCTCGCGCATCCTGACCATCGTGGACATCTTCGACGCCCTCACCAGCGACCGGGCCTACAAGAAGGCGTATACGCCCCACGAGTCGCTCAAGGCCATGTTCTCCTGGCGCAACGAGAGCTTCCATCCCGGGCTTCTCGAAAAGTTCGTGGAGTGCTTCGGGGTCTACCCGGCCAGCTCCTTCGTGCGCTTAAGCGACCAGACCTACGGCGTGGTGGTGGAATCCCGGCCCGCGAGCCCCTCCAGGCCGCTGGTGAAGGTGGTCTTCACCAAGAAGCTCGTGCCGCAACTGCCGGTGTACGTGGACCTGGCCGCCACGCCCAAGGCAGCCGACGGCGGCCTGGACATCGAAGCCTGCCTGGACCCGAGGACGCTCGGGATTACCATCGAGAGATTCCTGTAGAGAAACCGGAGCAAGGCGGGAGGGGAAGCCTCCGGCGGCCAAAGGGGCCGGCCCTTTTGGAATTCCGTATCATTGGCCAGACCGGGCATCGAAAACGCGGATTCGGGACGACAACGACTGGAATAAAAGAAGCCCGGCTTGAGCCGGGCTTCTTTATTGATCGTACTCGCGCTGCCGCAATGGGAGTGACGCTTTTACTGCAGCTGTCCTTCCTCCGAGGCCTCGCCTTCGGGCTCCAGTCCGTCTTTGCCCCCGGCCGGGGCCACCAGGGTGATCCCGCGCACGCGGTTCAGCATGATCCGCTCCGGCCCAACCTCGGGATAGATCTCGCCCACCCGCAAGGTGGTGACCACCGCCTTGCCGATGACCTTGCGCCCCTCGGTGCCGTTGGGTTCCAGGGTGCGCATGCCCCAGACGTCGTGGAAGACCACCGGATGTCCCTTGTACTGGCCGATGTAGAGAAGGATGTGCCCCGGCATCCAGACCAAGGTGGAATAGGGCACGCCGTTTTTCAGGATGGCCTGCTCCTTTTCCTCGCCGGTCATGCCCTCCAGCGGGATGTACATGCCCGACTTGGCCTGCGCGGCGGAATTTCGCGGCAGCCACAGGCCGAACGGGGCCAGCACGTCGCGGGTGGCCGCAGAGCAGTCGCGCTTGCCGTCCAGGCCGCCCCAGCCGTAGGGCTGGCCCATCATCTGGTTTGCGGCCCGGGCGATGTTGGATGCGGTGGCCGGCATGGGCATGAGCCCGGCCTGCCCCTGGGTGACCCAGACGGGGCGCGTTTCGGCGCGGCCTCCAGGCCCCGGCGCGGGAACGGCCAGCCGCAGCCGCACGCCGTCGGTGTCCTCCACCGCCAGCACCGCCCCCACCCCGGCCTGCACGCCCGGCAGCAGGGGGACGTTCTCGGCGATGACCGTCCCGAACGCCTTGGAGAGATATTGCGACATGAAGGGATCATCCACGTAGGCCAGGTCGGCGGTGCGCACCCAGCCGGGGGCGATGGCCGTCTCCACCAGCGCCCAGGCCCCGTCGCGGCTAATGTGGTCCACCAGCACGGGAGTGCCGATCCACAGGGCCGAGACCTGGAGCAGGTCGAAGGGATAGCCCTGCCCCGGGCGCCCTGGCGTTCCGAAACGGGGGTCCATGGTGGGGATGGCCCGCAGGTTGGTGTTGTTCACGGCGATGGCCGGGCGGCGCTGGGAGCCGAAGGCGCGCAGGTTGGCGTTCCAGGCGATGCGGTCCGCCCAGGGCTTGAGGTGGGCCATGCCGCTGGCGTCGTACCCGGGATTGCGGGAATAGGCCGCCAGGGATCTGTTGGCGGACTTGCGCGCGTAGGCGGGATTACCGCCGCGCCAGGGGGCGAAGAGGCGGTCGATATATATCTCGGAGCGCATCTTGGCCGTCTCGGGCGTCAGAAGCGGGGCGTCGGCCTTGGCTTTGTCCATGTAGGCCAGGGCGTCCTGGGGGAGTTCCTTCAGGTCGTCCAGCGGCTTGCTGGCGGACCACTTGGGCTTGGGCTCGAATGTGACGTCATGGGGCGTGGTGGAGCAGGCGCCAGCCAGAAACGCGAGAACGATAAGATACGAAAACGAACGGAAAAGACGAACTGAATTCATGAGAATCCCTTTGCATGCCATGAGCGTGAACGGTGCGCCCCCTGGAGTGCCCCCCATCGCGCCGCCGGTCAAGAGGAAACCACCCTTCCGCCCGCATCGCGCAATCGCTCCCGAAATGAAAATGATTCCAAAATGTCCATCGCTTTGCTAACCAAAAAGAATCATATCCCGACAAGTCACCAGCGAGGAGGAGCGCGATGAGAATGGGCCTGCAATGGAAACTCCTGTTCCCCACCCTCGGCACGGTGATCCTCAGCATGGCCCTGTCCAGCGTCTTCTCCTACCGCAAGGCCTCCGAGGAACTCTGGACCGAACTGATCAATTCCTCGCGCAATATCGCCGATTCCACGTCCAAGGGCCTGAATATCTATGTCGAAGGAATCCAGGGAATCCTCGCAACCCAGAGTAGGACAGCCGCGGTCGGCGCAGCCCTGGCGCACGAGAACCCGTCCGAGGAAGCCAGGAAGGTGGCCTCCTCGGCCATGGCCGAGATGACGAAATTTACGCCCGCCGTCCAGGCGGCTACCCTGCTGGACTCAAAGGGCTCCGTTGTCCTGAGCACGGACCCTCAGACCTCGGGCAATTTCGCCGACCGCGATTATTTCAAGCAGGCCATCGGGGGCAAGGCCAACGTGTCGGAACCGCTGCTCAGCCGCGCCACGGGCAAGCCGGTGTTCATCGTGGCCGCCCCGGTGGCGGTCGCGGGCAAGGTTGCAGGCATCCTTTTCGCCCGCGTGGACCTGGCCAGCTTCACAGAGGAGATGATCGCCCCCATCAAGGTGGGGCAGACGGGCTACGCATTCATGGTGGACAAGTCCGGCAAGGTGTTTGCCCATCCAGACAAGGAACTCATCCTGAAGATGGACATCTCGCAGCAGGACTGGGGCAAGAAGATCCTGGCACAGGAGAGGGGTGTGGCTGACTACACCTTCAACGGAACCGAGAAGTCCGCCATATTCACCAGGGAGAAGCTGACCGGCTGGACCGTGGCCGTCACCGTGAACAGCCAGGACATCGCCCGGGCCTCCGGGGCCGTGCGCAACACCACCCTGGCCTTCGGCGGCGCGGGAATCCTTCTGGTGTGCCTGACCATCTTTCTGATCGTGCGCAAGATGGTGGCGGACCTGGCCGCCAACGTCGATTTCGCCGGAGCGGTGGCCCTGGGCGACCTGGAAAGGACCTTGACGATCGCCCGCAAGGACGAGATCGGCCGTCTTTCGCACTCGCTCACGGTCATGGTGGGCAAGCTCAAGGAGATGATCGAAACCTCGAACATTAAAACGCGCGAGGCCGAAAAACAGGCCGAGATCGCGCGCGTGGCCACGGCCCAGGCCGACGAGGCCAGGGCCGGGGCCGAACTGGCCAAGAGCGAGGGCATGCTCGCCGCGGCGCGCAAGATCGAGGGCGTGGTGGCCGTGGTTGGCTCCGCCTCCAAGGATCTGACCGCCCAGATGGCCGAATCGAGCAGGGGAAGCGCCGCCCAGGCCTCCCGCACGGAAGAGACGGCCACGGCCATGGAGGAGATGAACGCCACGGTGCTCGAAGTGGCCAGGAACGCCGGAGAGGCGTCCGAAACGGCCCAGCAGGCCAGGACCAAGGCCGAGGACGGCGCCGGCATCGTCGGCAAGGTCGTGGACGGTATCGGGCACGTCAAGGCCCAGGCCCAGGAGCTCAAGACGGACATGGACACCCTGGGGAGGCAGGCCGAGGGCATCAGCCGGATCATGACCGTGATCAACGACATCGCCGACCAGACCAACCTGCTGGCCCTGAACGCGGCCATCGAGGCGGCCCGCGCGGGCGAGGCCGGACGCGGCTTCGCCGTGGTGGCCGACGAAGTGCGCAAGCTCGCCGAAAAGACCATGGCCGCCACCAAGGAGGTGGGCGACGCCATCCACGCCGTGCAGCAGGGGGCCAGAAAGAACGTGGAGAACGTCGAGCAGTCCGCCCGGCTCATCGAGGAGGCCACCGCCCTGGCCAACTCTTCCGGGGAGGCCCTGAAGGACATCGTGAGCCTTGTGGAACTTGCCTCTGACCAGGTGCGCTCCATCGCCACCGCCGCCGAGGAGCAGTCCGCCGCCAGCGAGGAGATCAACAGGAGCATCGATGACATAAGCCGCATCTCCGCCGAAACATCCGAGATCACGCGCCAGGCCGCAGTGGCCGTGGAAGAGATGGAGGAACAAGCCCGAGTGCTGGAAAACCTGGTGGAGGAACTCAAGCGCGAAGGCGGCGAAGGAGCCCGGGCCCTGCCCGGCAGGACGCGCTAGGGCGCATCCTGGACCATGGAATCAAACGCCCCGCCACGTCCGATCTCCAGACGCGGCGGGGCGCTTCGCTTATGCGCCGTGGTTGCTGACGGTCTTGAGCCTGTCGGCCAGCCGGCTCAGTGCCGCGATGGAGCTGGCGGATTCGTCCATGCCCCTGGCGGTGTTCAGGGACACGGCGTTGACGTCGTCCAGGGCTTTGCTGATATGCTCGCTCACGGCGGACTGTTCCTCGGCCGCCGCCGCGATGGTCTGCACCTGCCCGGCCGTGCTGGACACGAGATCCACGATGCGGTGCAGGGTCTCGCCGGACCGGCTTGAGAGCGCGGTGGCCTCGTCCACGGTTTGGACGGCCTTCTCGGTGACGCCCAGGTTTTTGCTGGTCTCTTCCTGTATGGCGGAGATCACCTGGGTGACTTCGCCCGTGGCCTGCATGGTTTTTTCGGCCAGCTTGCGCACCTCGTCGGCCACCACGGCGAAACCGCGTCCGGCCTCGCCCGCGCGGGCCGCCTCGATGGCCGCGTTCAGGGCCAACAGGTTGGTCTGGTCGGCGATGTCGGAAATCACGGTGAGGATGCGCCCGATGTCCTGGGCCCGCTGGCCCAGCCCGGTCATGTTCCCCATGAGCATTTGGGTCTGGGCCTTGACCGCGTTGATGACCTCCGTGGCCTCCCGGACGGCGTTCTCCCCCTCGCGGGCCGTGGACCTGGCCTCCTCGGCCTCGTTGGCCGCGGCCTGTGCGCTTCGGGCCACGTCGTGGGCCGCCGAAGACATCTGGTTCATGGAGGCCATGGTCTCCTCCACGCGGCGCTGCTGGAGACCCGCCCCTGACGTGACGTCCTCGACCTGGCGCGAGATGGACGATAGCGAGCCGGTGATCTCCTCGGCCACGGCGGTGATCTCCGCGTTGACGGTCTTGAGGTGGCCCAGGTGCTGTTCCAGGGCGTCCTCACGGTCCACCACGGCGGTGATGTCCTGGGCCAGCTCGAGGTAGCCCAGCAGGTGGCCCTCCGCGTCGGATATGGCCTTCACATAGGGTTTTATCACCACCCGCTTGCCGCCCTTGGCGCACTGGATGCGGGTGTCGTCGGACACCTGCCGTCCGTCCATGGCCATCTGGACGGGGCAATGCCCGGTTCCGCACACGCCGGTCTTGAAGATGTCGCCGCAGCTCATGCCCGGCACCTGTGCCGGGTCCACCCCGGCGAACCCGGCCGTGGCCCTGTTGGCCAAGATCACCCGCATGTCCTCTCCCACGACAAAGAGCGGGTCGGGCACGGAGTCGAGCACGGCCTGGTTGAGCGCGATCAGCCGCGACAGCCTGGACATGAGCTGGTTGAACCAGTGCGCCAGGCTCGCCATCTCGTCGTTCGAATCCTCGGGGAGCTTGGCGGTGAGGTCGGCCTTGTCCTCGGTGATGTCCTTGATCTTGCGCACGATGAGGTCCACCGGCCTGCCCACGAAGCGCACGAAGGCCAGGCTGGCGATGAGGGTGGGCACTATCAGCAGGGCGCAGAGGAGGGCCGCCAGGGTGTATTTCGCCCCGGAGATGAGCGCCCCCTCGGCCGAGGTGTTCACCACCGCCACCATGACCCCGGTCTGAACGCCCTTGTAATCCTTGATGGGAAAGGCTCCCAGGGCCGTTTCGCCGTGGCGTTCGATGCTCAGGGCCTTCTGGCCCGAGGCCAGAAGCTCGGGCGTCACGAGCTTTTCGGCCTCCTTGTCGCCAAGGGCTGTGACCTGCACGAACTTACCGCCGAGCACCGGATTCTTGGCCGGATCACGCAAAGCCGCTGTGATGGGGAGGAACTCCGAGTTCATGTACAGGAGCATCCGCACCCCGCTCGCGGCGACCCCCTTCAGAATGGGATCGAACTCGGCGAGAACCTCCACGCTCCCCAACTGCCTGCCCTGGGCGTTCTTCACCGGCGCCACGCCCCGGATGGCGAAGCCGCCCTCGCCCAGCTCGATGCCCTTCACGGACTTGCCGGTGCGGTTCACGTCGATGACGGTGGGCCGGAAGGAGGAAATGTCGTCGGAGATGTCCAGTTTCTGGCCGTTTCGGGTCACCTGCTTGTCGCGCCAGAGGCGCACCAGGCTGCGGGCGTTGGGCAGGTGGTAGTGCAGCTGGAACTTGCGCCCGTCCATGTTGTCGGAATAGCCCTTGAGCGCCCCGGCGGTCTCCTTGCGGATGCGCTCGCGGGCGCGCTGGGCGGCGGGATCCTTTTCGTTGTTGATGTCGCCGCCGAGGGCGTCCTCGTAGGCTTCCACCACGCCCGGGAGCTGCGAGAAGAGCACCGCCTGCTCCAGGGCCATGCGCGAGACGTTCTCGACGGCGTTTTCGACCTCTCCGGCCTTGCTGGCCACGATCTGCCCGACGAACTTCTCCTCGACCCCGTCAAGCGAGCGGCCAAGCACCCACAGACAAACGGCACCCAGGATGACGGTGGCCGCGACGAACGGCAGGAACATCTTGCGCCTGATTCCCATAGCCCCCCCTAAATCCATAGACAAACGTAATTACGAACGACCAAACCATCCTTCGTTACAACTTTACTATCGGAAGCGAAACTATCGTTCTTTTTTGCCCAAACCTCAGCCGGAATCACGGCAGAGACCAGCAAAAAAATCGTTCTTTTTCGCACAAGCGTCAGCCGAAATCATGGTAGGGGCTGTCGTCGTCCGGGTCGTGCAGCCCTTCATAGTACTCCACAACGGCCAGCTCCTCCAACGCCTCGAAGCGGTGGGCCAGCCCCGGCAGGATGGTCACCTTGTGGCCGGCGCGCAGCTCCTCGCTTCCCTTTTGCCCGGTCGCGGGATCGCTCCACTTGAGAACGCCCCGGCCGGAGAGCACGTAGAAATGCTCCACCTTGGAGCGGTGCACGTGCCCGCCCCGGAAGAACCCGGCTCCGGGCTTCAGGGTGAAGCAAGCCAGATGGTTGAACACGGGGCCGTCCTCGATGAGGGCCAGTTCGCCGCGCTCCTGGACGATGCGCCGAAACGGCACGCGCTCAGGCGTCCGGGGGGCGTCTTGTACGATCAGCTTATCCACGCTTGCGTCCTCCCTTGCGAGCCGCTTCCGCCTTGTCCAAGCCCTGGGCGGAAAAGGTCCAGGCGCGCACGGGCCCCAAACCGGCCGCCACCGCCACCAGCCTCCCCCTGCCCTGTGGGTCCAGGAGGCGCGACAGCGCGACGCACGCGCCCTCGAGCCCGTCCACGGGGCATTCCCGCAACGAGCTCACGAACCCCAGGCCATCGCCTGAAGCCCGGAAATCCACGTAGAGCGGGTCGAAACCGGTCAGCAGGTTCTCCACCGCATCCTTGAGTCCGGCTTCCGCCGCGTCCACAGCCTCAAACGGGAGATCGCTCCCGTAGAGGATCTCGCCGATGACGTCACACCCTGTCGCTGACATGCGCTTCCCACTCCTCCAGTCTTAGGATCGTGTTTTTCCTTGACGCTTACCCGATTTATGGCACCAAGGAAAAGGTGAATCTTCGCCTGTGACACCGAAGTACGCATTTCAAGAAGGCAGGCATCCCATGCCCCTGACCAAGTCCGAGCCGGCCCTCGCGGACCTGCTTTCACAAACCACCCTGCTTTTCGTGGAGGACGACCGGGTGACGCGCGAACTGGCCGCCCGCCTGCTCGAGCGCAAGGTCGCCCGAGTATACACCGCCTGCGACGGTTCCGAGGGCCTGCGGATCTTTCGGGAAGTGCATCCCGACATCGTGCTGGCCGACATCAACATGCCCGTCATGGACGGCCTGTCCATGACGGCCATCATCAAGTCGGAATCCCCGGATACGCCGGTCATCGCCCTCACGGCCTACAGCGACGACCACTACCTGCAACAGGCGCTCGACGTGGGCATGGACGGCTTCGTGCAGAAGCCCCTGGACCCCGACGCCATGGCCCCCATTCTCTTCAAAAACGCGCGCCAAGTGATGCAGCGCAAGCAGGAGGAAGCCCGGCGGCAGCTTTTCACCTATCTGCTCGACATCAACCCCCACCTGATCGTCTCCTCGTCCGGGGGCAAGGTGGACTACGCCAACCGCACCTTCCTCACCTTCGTGGGGCAGGACTGCCTGGAGTCGCTCCTGGCCGGGGCGCCGGGACGGATGAACGAGATGCACGTGGGCGGGACGCGCTACCGGCTGAACGACTTCTCCTGGCTCTCCCAGCTGCCGGAGCTGGCGCAGCACCAGCGCACCGCCTGCTTCTCGCCGTCCGGCGACGCCTGCGCCAAGGAGAACACCTTCTGGATTACGGCCAAGCATTTCCGCGAACTCGACCGCGTCGTGGTGACCTTCACCGACATCACCCCCCTGGAGCGCGAACGCGTCCAGCTGCTCCACCAAGCCACCACGGACAGCCTCACCGGAGTAGCCAACCGTTTCAGGCTCACCGAATACATCACGGCGGAACACGCCCGGTTCCGCCGTTACGGCCTGCCCATGTCCCTGATCATGTTCGACATCGATCATTTCAAGCAGATTAACGACACCCATGGCCACCAGGCCGGGGACAAGGTGCTCGAGGAGCTGGCGGGCATCGTCCTGCGCGCCGTGCGCGACACTGACATCCTCGGGCGCTGGGGCGGGGAGGAATTCATGCTGCTGGCGCCCATCTCCTCCAAGGAGGACGCCCTGGAGTCTGCCGAGCGCCTGCGCGCCATCGTGGAATCCACGCCCTTCCCCGAGGACATCCACATCACCTGCAGCTTCGGCGTTGCCGAACTGGCCCCGGACGAAAGCATCGATTCGCTGTTGCGCCGGGTGGACACGGCCCTATACAAGGCCAAGAACAACGGGCGAAACCGGGTAGAGACGGCGTAGCGCCGCGAAGCTTTGGCGCAAGCCTCCAACCTCTTGCCTCCGCCGGTACTTCCGGACGGGATTCGAGGACACCACCCCCGTGGCCAAACACGACAAGAAACGCCGCCATGACGGCTCGTTCGATTCCACGGCAGTGCTCCGGCTCTTCAAAAGCCAGGGCAAGCCCCTCTCGCTCAAGGACGTCCTGGCCGGGCTGGGCGCGCCCAAGCTGCACAAGGCCAAGCTCATCCACATCCTGGACCAGCTCACCGAGTCCGGACGCCTCATCAAACTCCAGGGGGCCTGGGGCCTGGCCGAGAGCATGCGCCTCTTCACCGGCAGGCTGGAGATCCAGCGTTCGGGCGTGGGCTTCGTCATCTGCGACGACAAGCGCCGCAAGGACATCTTCGTAAACCCCCGCGACTTCGGCGACGCCTGGCACCGCGACCGCGTGGCCGTGGCCCTCACCCGCCAGCGCGGCGTCAACTGCGAGGGCCGGGTGGTGCGGGTGCTGGAGCGCGAAACGGCCACGCTGCCCTGCCGGGTGGAGCGCCGTCTGCGCCAGGGCCTGTACCTGTGCCGCCCCACGGACCCGCGCCACAAGCACGCCCTGCTCCTGGAGGTCGCGCCGGGAGAAACCCCGCCCGCCGTGGGTGACGTCTACACCCTCACCGCCGGGGAAAAGCTCGACCACCAGCTCTACGCCGCCGAGATGGTCGAATCCCTGGGCAACGAGAACGACGTGGCCGTGCAGGAGAAGCTGGTCAAGCTGAACCACTCCATCCCCGGCCCCTTCCCGGTGCGCTGCCTGGAACAGGCGGCGCTCCTGCCCCAGGCTCCCGGCGAGGAGGACTTCGCCGGACGCCGCGACCTGCGCGATATGACCTTCGTCACCATCGACGGGGTCAAGGCCCGGGACTTCGACGACGCCATCCTCGTTACGGAGAAGGGCTCCGGATACGTCCTGTTCGTGGCCATCGCCGACGTGGCCCACTACGTGCCCGAGGGCTCGCCCCTGGACAGCGAAGCCCAGGAGCGCGGCAACTCATACTATTTCCCGCAATCCGTGGAGCCCATGTTCCCGGAGGCGCTCTCCAACGGCCTGTGCAGCTTGAATCCCGGCGTGCCGCGCCTGTCCATGGTGGTGGAGACCGTCTATTCGGCGGACGGGGTGCCCGGCGAGAGCCGCTTCTACAACGCCGTCATCCTCAGCAAGGCCCGCCTGACCTACACCCAGGTGAACCAGGCGCTCTTCCTGGACGACCAGGAGGTGCGCCGGGATATCGCCCACGTGCTGCCCATGCTGGAGACGGCCGAAAAGCTGGCCCGGGCCATCCATGAGCGGCGGGTGGAGCGCGGCAGCCTGGACTTCGACCTGCCCGAGCCGGAGATTCTCTTCAACCTCCAGGGCGAGGCCGTGGAGATACGCCCGCGCGAGCGCCACTTCGGCAACCAGATCATCGAGGAGTTCATGATCTCGGCCAACGAGGCCGTGGCCCGGTTCCTCACCGAACACGGCGCGCCCGTGCCCTACCGCATCCACCCCGAGCCGGACCCGGACAAGCTGGAGACGCTCTTTTCCGTGCTCAAGCGCACCGAACTCGGCCTGTCGCTGCCTCCGCAGCCGACGGCCAAGGGCATCCAGGCCATCCTGGCCAAGGCCGCGGGCACGGACATGGAATTCCTCACCAGCAGGCTGCTTTTGCGCTCCATGATGCAGGCCAAGTACCACACCCAGAACCTGGGCCACTTCGGACTGGCCTCGGAGTGCTACTGCCACTTCACCTCGCCCATCCGGCGCTACGCCGATCTCATGGTGCACCGGGGGCTCAAGGCCGTGCTGCGCGGGGACGAGCCCCCCCTGCCCGCGCGCAAGATGCAGGCCGTGTGCGAGAACATCAGCCAGCGCGAACGCGTGGCCATGGAGGCCGAGCGCGAGATCCTCAAGCGCATCACCGTGCTCTTCCTGGAGGACAAGGTGGGGCAGACCTTCGAGGGGGTCATCTCCTCGCTGTCGGATTTCGGGTTCTGGGTGGAGCTCACCGACGTCATGGCCGAGGGGATGGTGCGCCTGTCCACGCTCACCGACGACTATTACGCCCTGTTCCCCGAGCGGCAGGAGCTTCTGGGGCAGCGGACCGGACGCCGCTACCGCCTGGGCCAGCACGTTTCGGTGGAGCTCACCGACGTGCACCTGGGGAGGCTTGAGGTGAACCTCAAGCTGGCCGGGGACGAGAACCTGAATCTGTCGCACCGCCAGCGCAGGAAGTTCACGGGCAAGCCCAGGGGCAAGGGCGGCCAGGGCGGCAGAGGTGATAAAGGCGGCAAGGGCCGCAAGCGCTCCGGCTGACCGCGCCGGAGGCCTGCGAGAGAGGCTTGGGACGGGGCGTCGCGGTACCCGTCCCAAACGCCCGCCTTGCGGCCGGGCGCGCGCGACGACACGCGCCCGCAAGAATCCCTCCCGAACCAACCAGCTGATATTTCTATTCAAAACCGGCTTGCGTTGCTCAACCTTGCCGCCTATAGTCATGGCCACAGCCTGTATGGCCTGTTCCACCCCAATAGGTTCCTCGCTACAAGCAAAACTCCGCAGCCCTCGGCTCGGCAAGGAGGATACGCTTTGACCTCCACGGAGCGAACAGCCGACCCCCCGTCGCAGGACACCACCGCCGCCAGCTTTCTGACCGAGGCAGGAGGTCATGGCTCGCTGACGGAAAACCACCTCTCCTTCCTGTTGCACAAACCGGCAAGCGGGCCGCTGTCCCGGATCGACGCCGAGTTCAAATGGGAAAACCTGATCCAGCAGGCGGACTGGCCCGCGTTCCAACAGGCTTTCACCCACTGCATGACCTCCGGCGACGCCCTCGATGTCACCTGCAACCTGGTGGACATCGCCCCGACTCCCATCCGCATATCCATTATCGGCAAGCTGATGCACGACGCATCCGGGAAACCCTCCTGGATCGAAGGCATCATGACCCCTGCGCGAGACCTGCACGCCTGCAGCGGTTGCCGCGAGGCCGTGGTCGAGGCGGAAAAGAAGGCCAAGGAGTTCAGCAGGAACATCCTGGCCGTGCTCAGCCACGACATGCGCTCGCCCCTCATCGGGGTCATGGGCATGATCCAGCTGCTGCGCAAATCCGGCCTGACCCCGCAACAGCAGGAATACGCCACACGGGCGTCCGACGCCTGTGAAATCGTGCTGGAGCTGGCCAAGAACCTGCTCGATTTCGCCAAGATAGAATCCGGCAAGGATTCGCTCCGGCTGCAGGCGCTCAACCTGTCCGCCATCGCCCAATCCATGGCTGAGCTGCACAGCGAACAGGCCAGGCGAAGCGCCATCACCCTGTCCGTCCGCACGAGCCGGGGGTTCCCCAAGGCCGTGCTCTGCGACGAGGTCAAATTCCGCCAGGTGCTCGGCAACCTTCTGTCCAACGCCATCAAGTTCACCGCCTCCGGTTCGGTGAAACTCCACCTGACCCACGTGCGAAAGCCCGACGGAGGAATCACGGCCATCATCGATGTCGCCGACACCGGCATCGGCTTCGACCCGGCCGACGCCCGCTTCATGTTCGACCAGTTCTCCCAGATGTGTCAGGAGGGCCACCTGCGCCGCAAGGGCGCGGGGCTGGGGCTGACCATCGTAAAGGGGGTGGTGGACCTGTTCGGCGGCTCCATCTGCGTCGATTCCACCAAGGGGAAGGGCTCGTCCTTCATCGTGAGCCTGCCGCTGGATATTCCCCGGTAGCCCCCGACTGGACAATGAGGGCGCGGCGCTTCCGGCCTCGGTGCGAAGCGGGAAGCCCGGCCGGCGGACCGGCAACCAACTCCGATGAAAAAGGCCCGGAGGGACGCTGTCCCTCCGGGCCTTGGTTTCTCGAATGCGCCGGGCTTACGCCTAGTCCTTCTCGGGGGCGTTGATGATGAGCTGCTTCACGCTGCCCGGATCGAACTGGTAGCGAGCGGTCTTGACCCAGTAGAATTTGCCGTCGATGTTCTTGATGGTCCAGAAGTCGAAGTCGTAGTCTTCGCGACGGTCGCCGTACTCGTTGAGGGCCATCCAGCCGCTGGCGCCGTAGAAACGCTCCGCCGTGGCAGGGATGGCCTTCTTGAGGGCGGCCGCGTCATCGCCCGAGGCCAGGGCAGTGAACGCGCCCAGCCAGATCAGGTCGTAGGCCACCACGGCCTGGGTGTCCACGAAGGCCTGAATGCGCTCCTCGATGCGCTTTTCCACCTCGGTGTAGAGGCCGGTGCCGGTCTCGCCGTAGCGGGCGAAGGCCATGCGCACCTTGGCGGCGAACGCGGCCACGGTCTTGTCCTCGATGATGGAGCCGCGCAGGGCCGAGTCGTCGCCGCCGTACCACTTGGCTTCGTCCATCCCGGCCAGCTTGGCGGCCTCGCGCAGGATGCCCGCGGTCTGGGCGCCCCGGGCGGCCACCACGATGGCCAGCTTCTTCTTGTCCTTCACCTGCTTGTCGATCTGGCCCTTCAGGTCGGCCACGTAGGTAGCGAACTGGCTCACCTCGGGACGGAAGCGGGTGCCCGCGAGCACCTGCCCACCCTGGTTGGCGAACTGCCCCTTGATGTGGGTGATCAGCTCGTCGCCGTACATGTCCCCCTCCCAGATGGTGATGAGCTGGGTGCACCCTTCCTGGGAGGCCAGCACGGCCAGGGCCTCGGCCTGGAAGGCATCCGAGGGGCTGAAGCGGAAGAGGTTGCGGCCGGGCTTGGCCAGGTACGGCCCGGCGCTGCCCTGGGAGAGCAGGACCATGCCGTTCTTGGTCGCGAAATCGAGGACGGCGTCCACTTCGTTGTCGCTGTACGGTCCGATGATCAGGCGCGCGCCCGCCACGGACAGGGCCTTGATGCGGTCCAGGGCCTTGGGGCCGCTGGAGCCGGTGTCTTCGATGGCCACGGACACCCGCTCCGAGGAGCCGCTCTCGGCCAGATAGCCGTTGACGTCGGCCACGGCCAGCTCGATGGCCGCCTTGGAGCTCTGCCCCTGGGGGGACAGGGGACCGGTGAGGGGCAGGAGCGCGCCGATAACCAGCTTGCCTCCGGACACTTTGGACCTGGCCGGAAGGGGCGGAACCTTTTGCGGGCGAATCTGGCCGGGAGCCTCGTCGGATGAAGCCGCCGGGATGGCCGGGGCCTTGGCGGCCTGCTTGCCCGCACCCTTGGCCGCGGGCAGCGCCGGGGCCACGGGAGCGACGGGCGCGACAGGAGCGGAAGGAGCATCGGCGGCCTTGGCCGCGGCGCCCGTGTCGGAGGCCGCCGGAGCAGGCGCAGCTGCCGCCGGAGCGGCCGCAGCGGGCTGGTCGGACGGTCCGGCCTGGTCGAAGGGAACCACCTCGCCGGGCTTGAGCGCAGGTTTGGCCGGTTTAGGGGCGGGCTTGGCGTGCTTCTTGGCGGGCTTGGCCGGTGCGGCCGCGTCCGCCGGGGCAGGGGCATCACCGGCCGGGGCTTCCTGAGCCCAGGCGGCCACGCCCAGTACCAGGGAGAGAATGACGCCGATCACAAGGAATTTCAAGGTGCTGCCGGCAAATCGCATCAAACGCCTCCGTCGGTGGGAACAGCCCGGTTTCCCAGGAAATCCACCACCACGAAATAGAGGTCCAGGGGACAAACCTTTTCGTCTATCTCGGCACAGGGGGGGAATTCGGATTCCGCCGCCGTGCTGAGCGCCTCATACAAGCAGACCTGCTTGCCGGGACCGAACATGTCCCGGACGAGCCGATCGAGTTCCAAGAGATCCTCCGGCGCGGATTCGTCCAGATCGACGTGGATGACCTCGCCGATGTCCACGGTGAAATGCTCCAGATAATCCGCCGCGAGTTCCTGCATGCCGGGACCTCCCCGACACTCAATAGACCGGAAGGGTCCAAAAGGGAACGGAAAAACGACTCCCGGCCTTACTTGCCGATGCAGAATCCGTCGAAGATGGTCCCCAGCACCTCGTCCGGGGTGATCTCGCCGGTGATGCCCCCCAGGTGAGCGCAGGCGCTCTCAAGCCGCACGCCCAGGAGGTCCGGGGGCAATCCGGCCGCAACCCCTGCGGACAGCTCGTCGAGCTCCGAGGCGGCCTGCCTGAGCAGGGCGCACTCCCGGTCGTTGGGCACGGGCTCGCTGTCGGGCGGAGCGTCCGATCCCGACAGCAGGCGGCGGCGCAGGGCGGCGCACAGTTCCTCGAGACCATGCCCGGTGCGGGCGCTGACGCGCAGGACCTCGATCCCGGCCCGCTCCAGCCGGACGTACGGATCATCCGCCGCCGGGGGCCGGTCGGCCTTGTTGATGACGCCCAGCACCCGGTCCGGGTCCAGGGGGACCGGCCCGCATTCGCCCTCCAGGGAAGCCAGGTCGAAGTCCCTGGTGCCGTCCAGCACCAGGAGCACCACCCGCCCCTCCTCCACCAGGCGCTGGCAGCGGGCCACGCCCTCGCGCTCCACGGGGTCGTCGGTGGCGCGAAGCCCGGCGGTGTCTACCAGGCGCACCGGCAGGCCCCCCAGGTCCAGCTGTTCCTCGAGAAAGTCGCGGGTTGTGCCGGGTGCGTCGCAGACTATGGCCCGCTCCCGGCCGATAAGGGCGTTCAGGAGACTCGATTTTCCCGCGTTCACCGGCCCGGCCAGCACGGCCAAGGCCCCTTCCCGAAACGGCCTGGCCCGCCCGTGGGCCGCGACCAGAACGCCGATCTGCTCCGTCACCTGGCCCACGGCCTCCAGGAAGGACGCGGGCTCCAGGCAATCCACCTCTTCCTCGGGGAAGTCCACGGCCAGGCAGATCTGCACCCGCAGCCCCTCCAGGCGGGAGCGTAGCTCGGAGACGCGCCGGGCCATGACCCCCTCCAGGCGGGCCAGCGCCAGTCCGGCCCCGGCCAGGGTGTCGGCGGCCACCAGCTCGGCCACGGCCTGGGCCTGGCTCAAGTCCATCCGTCCGGACAGGAAGGCCCGCTTGGTGAACTCGCCGCGCTCGGCGTGCCTGGCCCCCAGGGACAGGGCCGCTCCAAGGACCGCGCGCAGCACCGCGGGGGTGCCGTGGCAGTTGAACTCCACCACGTCCTCGCCGGTATAGGAATTGGGGCCGGGCATGAAGGCGCAGAGCACGTCGTCCAGGGGGCGGCCCCCGGCGTCCAGGAGCATTCCGTGGTGCAGGCGGTAGGGCTTGAGCCCTGAGAAGCCTTCCTTGGCGGAGCGGAACAGGCGCTCGGCCAGGGGGCGGGCCTGGGGGCCGCTTACGCGCACGATGCCCACCCCGGCCCGGCCGGGAGCGGTGACGATGGCCGCGATGGTGTCGTTAGCGTTTAGCACCGCCGTCTCCCTTGCCTTCGCCGCCGCCAGGTTTGCCGGGCAACTCGGTCTCACGTCCGGAAGGCTTGGACCGGGTGCTTTCCCGGCCTGAACCCCCGGATTTGCCGGAACCGCGGAGTTCTCCGCCCCGGGAACGGTTGCCGGAACCGTGAACCGCTTCCCGGGCTCCCTTGGCCGCTCCCTCGACTACGCGGCCCGCAGCCTTGGCCGCGCCTTTGATCTTGTCCTCGAACGCCTTGAACCCGCCACTGCCGCTGCCTCCGGCTGCGCCGGAACCCTTCAGGCCTTTGCGGCTCGCGTTCTTCGCCCCCTGCACTCCGGAAGACTTGGGCGCCAGGTCGGCCAGTCGCGGCGGCTTGGCCTTGCCCCGGGTCATGCCAGGCGGGACATGAGGCCCGCCCGGGGTCATCCGCAAGGGCACCCGGGCCATCAGGGCCCGCAACCGCCCGGAGATGGCCGTGGCCTGGCCGAGGGCCATGCCGCGCGTCTTGCCCAGCCCCTGGCCGGCCAGCACCTGGGCCGGCGCGCCGCCTTCCCTGTCGGTGACGAAGCCTGGGCCTCCCGAGAATACGGCTGTTTCAACGGAATCCGCGCCCACGGTCACGCCCAGTTCGGTGCCGCGCACCCCGATCACGGCCAGGGGTGTCTCCAACCGGAAGTGCTCCGGTTGGGTGGTGATGACCTGGCCGGTCAGGCAGCGGAACACGCCCCGCCCCAGCTTGCACACCGCGCTGGAGGCATCGGGGTGGTCCGGGTCGTAGGCGGCGTCCACGATCTCGATGCTGCTTTGCTCGCCCAGGGACAGGAGCGTGCCGTCTGCCAGGCGGATCTGAGCCGAAGCCTTCCGGTCAGTGGACACGGTCTCACCGTTGTAGACCACCTCGTTCGCCGCGAGCTTTCGCAACTGCGTCCCGGGGAAACCCGCCGTGACCTCCCCCCGGACCGTGTCGGCCACGCCTGCCGGAACCGGGGTTGGGGCCGGTTTCTGATCTGAAACCTGGGGTGTGGTGGGAGCCTGGGCCAACGCCCAGGTTCCCATCAAAAGGACAAGCAGTGCTATCGCCGGCAATCGTCTGAACATGACATTCCTACTTTGTGGTATGCTCGAACACGCCGCTCCAGTCCGGGCCGGGCGGGTTGGCCGCAAGCGCCCGGCAACGCCCGGCGTACAGCTCGTAAAGCCCGTTTGCGGTGGCGGCCTGAAGCCCCTCGAAGATGGCCAGCGCTTCCTGGAACCGGCCCTCGCGGTAGAGCGTGAGCCCTTGGCTCCAGCCGTCCAGCTCGCCCGGGGCGGCTTGGGCGTTTACCGTATGGATGGAGACCGGCTCGTGCTTGCCCTTGACCAGCACCCGGTCCACCTCCTGCCAGGCGAAGCCCGCGCCTGCGCGTTCGCGCATGGCTCCGGAGACCAGCAGGCGCTGGTGGTAGTATTTGGTGAGCCCTTCCAGGCGCGATCCCAGGTTCACGTTGTCGCCGATGATGGTGTAGTCGAAAAGGTCCTCGGAGCCGAAGTTGCCCACGCGCACCGCCCCGAGATTGAGCCCGATGCCGATCTGGATTTCGAAACCGAAGCGCTCCTTGAACCCCGCGTTCAGCCGGTCCAGCTCGTTGAGCATGGCCAGGGCGGTTTCCACTGCCAGCCTGGGATGGTCCTCGACGTCGGCCGGCGCGTTCCAGAAGGCCATGACCGCGTCGCCGATGAACTTGTCCAGGGTGCCCGAGTTGGCGGTGACGAGGCGGGTCATGGGGGTCAGGTATTCGTGGAGCAGGTCCACCACCTGGGTGGGGGTGAGCTTTTCTGAGATGGTGGTGAAGCCGCGCACGTCGGAGAAGAGGATGCTCACCTCCTTCTCCTCGCCGGAGAGGTTCAGCTTTTCCGGCTGGGCCACCAGCTGGCTCACCACCTGGGGAGAGAGATAGTGGTTGAAGGCCGAATGGAGGAAGCGCCGCTTGCGCTCCTCGCGCAGGAACTTCAGGAAGGTGATGAGCGTGAAGTTGAGCCCCAGGGCCAGAAGCGGCGACAGGGGCGAGACGTACAGGTCCAGATGGTCCATGGCGTAGGACGAGCCCTGCCACATGCCCAGCCCGGCCAGCAGGCTCAAGGCCCCCACCCACAGCGACCGGGTGAACATGAGCTGCACCGTGACCCCCAGGCCGAACACCCCCAGCAGCGCAAGCTCCAGGTACCAGGCGTCCAGCGGGCGGCGCAGGAAGGTGTCCGAGAGGACCATGTCCGCCACGGTGGCGTGGGCCTCCACCCCCGGGAAGGACTGGTCCAGGGGCGTGGCCCGCACGTCCTGCAGTCCCCGGGCCGTGGTGCCGATGAACACGATCTTGCCCTCCAGGGCCTCCCGGGGAACCCGCCCGGCCATGACGTCGGCGGCGGATATGTAGGGGAAGGTGCGCCCCGGCCCCCGGTAGTCCAGGAGCACGCGCCCATGCCGGTCCAGGGGGACGCTTCTGCGGCCCTGTTCGCCAAGGTCCAGCGAGAGGGTCATGTCCTGCCCGCCGTAGGGGTTGGGAGACACGGACAAGACGGCGGATTTGTCCCCGAAGGCCCGCATGATCGTGGACACGGCCAGGCTGGGGTAGGGCGCGCCCTTCCAGGAGATGGCCAGGGGCACCCAGCGCACGATGTTGTCGCGGTCCGGGACCGAGTTGAAGAACCCGGCCCAGCCGCACGCCTGGGAGAGCTCCGGCAACGGACACACCGGGGACGCGGCCTGGGCGATCATGAGCGGGGCGTCCACCGCCCCGGGGGAGCGCTTGAGCGCGAGCCGCGGCGGAGGCAGCGCGCAGGGCCCGCCCGCGCCCGTGGAACCTGGCGAACCCGCCGCGTCCTGGGCCGAGAAGGTGAAGAAGTAGCCCAGCACGTAGGGGCCGCCGGAAAGGTTCGAGGCCAGCAGGGCGTCGTTGTCGCGAAGCGCCGGCGGCAGGCCGGTGAAGTCCATGTCCACGCCCAGGCCGGAGAGCTTGCGCCGGATGCGCTCGGGCGAGGTCTGGTCGGGCTCGGCGAAGACCACGTCCATGCCCGCGGCCAGCACGCCATACTGCTTGAGCCTGCCCAGCAGCACGGCGATCTGGTAGCGCGGCCAGGGCCACTGCCCCACCTCGGCCAGGCTCTTCTCGTCCAGGTCCACCACGGCCACGCGCCCGGAGGGCTCGTGCCTGGGCCGCTTGGACAAGAGGACGTCGTAGACCTTGTAATCGAGGAAAACCAGCCAGGCGGGCTGGGTCCAGTGGGCAAAGGACATGGCCGCGGTGACGGCCAGGCCGGGCAAAAAGAGCGTGAGCCACAGCCTCAAATCCGCGATGCGGCTCAAAAAACCGGGTTTCGCTTGATTTTTTGACTTCCGGGGCACTTTTCACGCTCCATAAAATCGTATAACGGGCTCACCATGGCCCATGGTCCCCTTCCGAATACCACCCTGCCTGCGAGCGCGGAGACCGCTCAGGACAGGCGAGCACCCGCAAGCCCCGTGGCCTGTTTTTTCGCACGCCTGGACCCGGAGCGCAAACGGCTCCTGCTGGCGGGCTGCCTGGGATATTTCCTGTGCATCTGGCAGGCGCTCTGCGTGTCCCCGCCTTGGCCGGAACTGAGCCAGCCGCCGCGCCCGGACCTCCTGGACCTGGCCGGCCCCGGGCTGAACCCGGCCGTGGCCCGAAAGCTCACCTGGGACATGTTCGCCGAGGCACTGGCCCCGGGCGAGGTCCGCGCACGCATCGACCGCGAGTCCGTGCGCCAGCCCATCGACCCCGACGGCGTGAGCCCGGACGATCCGGACTCCTGGGCACGGCTGGCCGAAGCGGCCTTCTGGAACAAGTCCGGAGCGGTGTTTCGGCCCACGCCCACCTACACCATGGCCTGCTTCGTCCCGGCAACCAGGCCCGGAGCCAGGCCCATCCACACGGCCCCTCCCGGCCAGCTGGCGGCCCGCTTCGAATCGGGAACCGACGGCGCGGCCTCCGTGGGGCACACCCCCACCGCCGGAACCAGCTACGGAACATTCCAGATCGCCTCGGGCACGCCCACCTACGCCAATTTCCTGCGCTACCTGAAGGAGCGCGCCCCGGACCTGTACGCAAGGCTTGTCGGACGCGGCCCGGCCAACACCGGCTCCACCGTGGGGTCCGTGCCCGAGGAATGGCGCAGGATCGCCAGCGAGCAGACCAAGCGCTTCGAGCGCCTGCAGTACGAGTTCATCCTGGCCACCCACTACCGCCCGGCCGTGGCGGAAATCTTCGCCCAGACGGGGGTGGACGTCTCCGCCCTGTCGCCGGCCAGCCGCGAGGTGCTCTGGAGCGCGGCCGTGCAGCACGGCCCGGGCGGCGCTGTGGAAATCTTCACGGCGGCCATCCGCAACATCCTGCCGCGCATAGTTGAAGAACGCCGCATGGTCTTCTTCGAGAAGGCCCTCATCGAGGAAGTCTACACGGAGCGCCTGCGCTGTTACGGCCACGGCCCCTACCTGGCCAAGGGGGCCATGCTCACCCGTTACGGCCGGGAAAAATCCCAGGCCCTGGGCCTCCTGGACCGTCATTATTCCGGCACGTAGCCGCCTGAAAGGGCCGTCTCGCCCGGCATGAAGGCCTTGAGCACCGGGTGGTCCGACTCCATCGCCTCTTTGGAAGTCCCCGAAAAGACGATCTTTCCCCCGTCCAGCAGGGCCACCGTGTCCGCAATTGTGAACACGTCCGGAATGTCGTGGCTGACCATGACCGCGGTGAACCCGAAGGTCCGGCGCGACTCGTCGATGAGCTTGAACACCCCCCACTTGCGCAAGGGATCGAGCCCGGTGGTGGGCTCGTCGAAGAGCACGATCCTGGGCTCCGTCACCAGCGACCTGGCCAGGGCCACGCGTTTCTGCATGCCGCCGGAAAGCTGCGACGGGAACTTGCCGGGCACCTCGGAAAGGTCGAGCTCTGCGAGCTTCCGCTCCACGCGCGTGCGCACCTCGGACTCGCGCAGGCGCAGCTTCTCGCGCAGCGGCAGGGCGATGTTGTCGTACACCGTGAGCGAATCGAACAGGGCCATGCCCTGGAACATGTAGGACATCACCGACTTGAGCCCGCGCCGCTCGGCATGGGACATCGCCCCCAGGGCGCGGCCTTCGAAGCGCACGTCGCCCGAATCCGGACGCATGAGCCCCATGATGTGCTTGAGCAGCACGCTCTTGCCTTCCCCGCTCTTGCCGATGACGGCGGTGAGCCCCCCGGCCGGGATGGACAGGTTCACGCCGGCAAGCACCGTCTTGCCCTGGAAGGATTTCCTGAGATCGTCTATTTCGATGAGAGTCGTGGACACGCAAGGCCTCCGTGCCCGGCTTTCTACTCCAGAACCGCCCGATTGCAACAGTCGCCAGTGGCGCACCCCCCGGCGGGCCCGCGGCGCGGCCTGCAATCGCGACAGGCACGAAGATTGCTTATAACTTTTCACCCCTTGTGGGCTAAAGCGTCGGGAAGGTCTTGCCGATATACCATTCAGGAGCCTAATGATTCCCTGGGTATGCAACCGGCCATCAGTTTGAAATGACGGGACAATTTGAAATGCGGCAACCTCTTGTTATCCTTTGTGAAAGCAAGTATCTTAGCAAAGACTGGGGGTTCGCGGTCCTGCCGGACGCATTCATAACCTTAACGAACGGTGGAACCCGGCCATGTTCCTGGTGAACAAGACCTACTACCGGCCGAGCAAGACGGCCAGATACCTGGCCATCCTCGACACCCTGGCTCAGGACAGCATGGTGAGCCAGAACGAACTGGGACGCCGGGCCAACCTTTCCGGGGCCATGGTGAACCAATACCTCAAGGAGATGGTGGACAACGAACTCATCGAATACGAGCGGGTGAACGGAAAAAGTTTCCGCTATCTGCTCACCGGTGAAGGCGAGGCCCGCAGACAGGCCATGTTCTCCAATTTCTCCTCGGAAACGGTCCAGATTTACACCGCGCTCAAGAAGGCCATCGCGGGGAAGCTCTCGGCCCTCACGGCACGGGGGATGAGCAAGCTCATCCTGTTCGGAGCGTCCGAGACCTGCGAGATCGTGCTCCAGGCGCTCCAGGCCGCCGGCGGCTTCGAGGTCATGGCCCTGGTGGACAACGATCCGGCCAAGGCCGGCAAATTTCTCGGCGGGCACGTCATATCCCCGCCCGTGGTGCTCGGTTCTCTGCGGCCTCAGGCCGCCGTGATCACCTCCTTCGGCTTTCAGGACGAGATCTACGGGCAACTCCGGGCACTGTACGAGCAGCACAACGTGGAGATCATACGCTTATGAAGACCCTGCCCCCCCCCATCCGGCTCAAGTCCGGAACGATCATCGGCCGTGGATACCCCTGCTTCGTGGTCGCCGAAATCGGCAACAACCACCAGGGAGACGTGGCCATCGCCCGACGGATGGTGGAAGAGGCCGCCCGAGCCGGGGTGCAGGCCGTCAAGTTCCAGAAGCGCGACATGAACGCCATGTTCACCGACGAAGGGCTCCAGATGCCCTACTCCGGCCCCAACAGCTTCGGCCAGACCTACGGCGAGCACCGCCTGGCCCTGGAACTGCCCATCGAGGACATGGTGGAGCTCAAGGCCCTGGCCGAATCCCTGGGCATGGTCTTCTTCGCCTCGGGATGGGACCAGATCAGCCTGGGCGAACTCATCGACCTCGACGTGGAGATACTGAAGATCGGCTCCGCCGACATGGTGAACATCCCGCTCTTGCGCCAGGCCGGAGCCACGCGCCTGCCCGTGATCCTCTCCACCGGCATGAGCAGCCTGGACGAGGTGGACGTGGCCGTGAACGAGCTGCGTCGCTTCCACAACGACATCATCCTCATGCACTGCAACTCCACCTATCCCTGCCCCGACGAGTGCGTGGGCCTGCCGGTCATGGCCGAGCTAGCCAAGCGCTACAATCTGAGCGTGGGCTATTCGGGCCACGAGCGCGGCATCGGCCCCAGCGTCGCCGCCGCCGCCCTGGGCGCCTGCGTGGTGGAACGCCATTTCACCCTGGACCGCACCCTGCGCGGCACCGACCACCAGGCTTCCCTGGACCCGGCCGGATTCGCCCAGATGGTCTCGCTCATCCGCGAGGCCGAGGCGGCCATGACCGTGTGCCGCAAGGAAGTCTTCGAGACCGAGCGCAAGGTGGCCGTGAAGCTGCGCAAGAGCGTGGTCTTCGCCCGCGACCTGCCCGCCGGACACGTGCTCTGCGAGGCCGACCTTACCGTCAAGTGCCCCGGACAGGGCGTAAGCCCCATCCATTGGGACGATATCCTGGGCCGCACCCTGGTGGCCGCCGTGCGCCACGAGGACCTGGTCCAGTGGGACCAGCTGGCCCCCACCGGCAGCGCCCCACGCTCCGTGGGCGAGGAACTGCCCCAGGCCTTAAGCCGCTAGACCGGACCGCATGGACGCCCGGTCCGTGGCCCTCACCGACCTTCCCGGCGGCACCCGCGCCGCCGGGCGGCCCCATCCATCCCGCCTCGTTGAGTCCCGGCCCAAAGCCTCCGCGCGCCCATGAGGGTTCTGCATTTTTCCATCACCCCCCTGGCGGGCATGCCCGTACGTCTCGTCCAGGCCCTGAATCGCCACACCGGGGTTGACGCTCGCCTGGTGGACCTCAAGCGCTTCGGCCTCTACGACCACGACCTGGTGTTCGTCGAATCACCCGAAGAGGCCCTGGACCTGGCCTGGGAAGCCGACGTCATCCATCTGCACAACTACCTGGACTACGGCTCCAAGGCCTTCGGCCGCATCGACTTCGGGGAACTGGCCCGCGCGGGCAAGCGCATCGTGCGCCAGTTCCACTCCTCGCCGGACCTCGTGGCCCAGGTCATGGGAATCACCCCCGAAGCCCTGCTGGCCCAGGACATCCCGGCAATCGCCATCGCCCAGTACCCCGAGCGCCTCTACCCCAAGGCCATGGTGGTCCCCAATTTCGTGCCCGAGACCGACGAAGCCTACCTGCCCACCTCCAAGCCACCGCGCTGGGACGTCTTCTACAGCCCCACCAAGGACTTAAGCGCCTGGGCCGACCGCTGGAGCACCAAGGGCATGCCCGAGGCCACCGCCGTCATCGAAGGCGTCGCCAAGCGCACGGGCTGCCGCGCGAAGATCATCACCGGCCTGCCGCTGGCCGAGGCCCTGGCCCTCAAGCGGGCCAGCCGCATCGTTGTGGACGACCTGGTCACGGGCAGCTACCACCTCACCGGCCTGGAGGGCCTGGCTCAGGGCAAATGCGTGCTGTCTTTTTTAGACGAACGCTCGCTGGCCCTTTTACGGCATTTTTCCGGTGCGGACGCCCACCCCTTCGTCAACGTGCGCCTGGAGGACGCCGCCGAGGCCCTCGAATACCTCGTGCGCGAGCCGGAACTCACCCGCGAACTCGGCGCGCAGGGGCGGCGCTGGCTTAACGACCACTGGCCCGAGGAGTGCATGGTGCGCTTCTACGAACACGTCTACGAGCTGCTCCTGGAAGACCCGGACTTGGTGCGGCGCCAGCCCGAATTCTCCCTGGAGAGCGACACCAGGTATTTCCTTTTCCGCACCCTGCCCGACCTCACCTATCGATCCAGGGCCAAGCGATGGACCATGCCCGCATGAACACGAAAAGGCCGCCCTCTCGGGCGGCCTTTTGCGTTTCTATGAGAGAGAAAGGCTAGCGCGTGGCCCGGCAGGCGGCGCGCTTGGCCTTGAGGAATTCGATGATGCCCGGCAGGATGGACACGAAGACGATCAGGTAGATCACCTTGTTGAAGTTGTTCTTCACCAGCGGCAGGTCGCCCACGAAGTAGCCCAGGCCGATGAGCCCGCCGATCCACAGCATGCCCCCGCCGATGGAGAACGACAGGAATTTGGCGTAGCTCATCTTGCCGATGCCCGCCACGAACGGCGCGAAGGTCCGCACGATGGGCATGAAGCGCGCGATCACGATGGTTTTGCCGCCGTGCTTCTCGTAGAAGGCGTGGGTCTTCTCCAGGTGCTTCTTGTTGAGCAGCTTGCTGTCCTCGCGCTTGAACACCGCGGGGCCGAGCGTGCGCCCGATCCAATAGTTGGTGTTGTCGCCCATGATCGCCGCCGCCATGAGAAGGCCGACGGTCAGCACCGGGTCCAGGCTGCCCGCGCCGCAGAACGCGCCGATGATGAACAGGAGCGAATCGCCTGGCAGGAAGGGCGTCACCACAAGCCCCGTCTCGCAGAAGATCACCAGGAAAAGCACCAGGTAGGCCCAGGCGCCGTAGTTGGTGACGATCTGCTCCAGCGCTTCCTTGACGTGGCCGAGCATCCAGATGAACTGGCTCAAGATTTCCATGAACTGACCTCGGATGGATTGGGCAGCGAAGCATCGCGGCCGGGTGGATACATAAGGATTGCCCGGCCCGCGCGCAAGTCCGAATACGGCAGAGGACTTACTGCCCGTCCAGCAGGATGAACACGTCCATGCGCATCCCCACGGGAAGGGACGTGCCCGGCGCGAACTCGATCAGGGTCTCCAGTACCTTGGTGTCCATGCGCTCCGCCGGATCGTCGGTGCGCACGTTCTTTCGCCCGAGCATGCGGGCGATGCGGATCACCTTGCCCTCGAAGCGCTTGTCGCCATAGGCGTCGGCAACCGCGTAGGCCCTCTGCCCCACCTTCACCTTGGCCACGTCCTTCTCGTCCACGTCGGCTCGTACGCGAAGGGTGGAGACGTCCCCCACAGTGGCCACGGGGGTGTCGAAGTTGGTGGAGACCATCTCGCCCGCGCGGCGGTGCTTGCGCAGCACCACGCCGTCTATGGGCGAATGGACCAGGGCCTTGTCCACGAACGCCTGGGCCTCTTCCAGCTGGGCCAGCGCCTGGGAGTATTCGGCTTCGGCGCGGCGCACGTCCTCCTCGCGGGTGGGATCGTCCACCAGGTGGAAGCGCTCCCTGGCCCGGTTGGCCTCCTGCTGGGCCACCAGAAAATCCTTTTCGGACCGGTCGGCCTCCTCGCGCGAAATCACTCCCTGGGCCACCAGCTTGGCCCGGCGCTCATACTCCAACTGGGCGTTGTGCATCACGTGCCTGGCCTCCCGGAAGGCCTGGGCCGACTCGGCCCGTTCCATGGGGCGCGCTCCGACCACGACCTTGTCCAGCGCGGCCTTGTACACCCTCACGTTGGCCTGGGCCTGGCCCAGCCGGGCCTGGATGTCGTCGTCCACCAGCCGGGCCACAACCTGGCCCTTGCGCACGGTGTCGCCTTCCTCGACGAAGACCTCGCGGATCTTGCCGGGAATGTCGAAGCCCAGGCGCATCTCCTCGCTCACGGGCTCGACGCGGCCGGCGGCGGCCACCCACTTGCCCTCCTGCGGGATGCGGCTGACCACTGCCTCTTCGTTGAGAGCGGCGACAGGATTGATCAAGGTGCCCGCCACGCAGGCCAGCACCGCAAGTGTCCGGATCATGACTGGGCCTCCGAGACGTTGAGCCGTCCGTCCTCTATGTGCACGATCCGGTCGGCGAAGTCGAGGATGCGGTTGTCGTGGGTGACGACCACCACGCACCGTCCGCGCTTGAGCGCCAGGCCGCGCAGAAGTTCTATGACCATGCGCCCGTTGACCGAGTCCAGGGCCGCCGTGGGTTCGTCCGCCAGGATGATCTCCGGGTCCCCGGCCAGGGCGCGGGCGATGGCCAGGCGCTGCTTCTGGCCGCCGGAGAGGTCCTCAGGAAGGCTTTCGAGCTTGTCCCCGAGCCCCACCGCCTCCATGACCTCGCGGGACCTTTCCCGGGCCTCGTGCTTCTTCACGCCCTTGAGGTCCAAGGCCACCATCACGTTCTCGGCGGCCTTCAGGGTGGGGAACAGGTTGTAGTTCTGGAAGATGAAGCCGATGTGGCCCAGGCGCACAGCGCACAGCTTGGCCTCGGGCAGGCCCACGATCTCCTGGCCCCGGATGGCCACGCTGCCCGCGTCGGGACGCAGGATGCAGCCCATGATTGACAGAAGCGTGGTCTTGCCGCTGCCCGACGGCCCCATGAGCAGGACCAGCTCGCCCGGATGTACGTCCAGGTCCACCGCGTCCAGGGCCACGGTCCTGGCCTGGCCCGCGCCGAACGCCTTGGACAGGCCGCGCACCGAGATGGCCGAATCGCCGTTCGCCGCCATGTCAGCGCCCCTTGAACACCATCACCGGATCGAGCCGGGTGACCTTGTTGATGGAAATGACCGCCGCGCCCACGCACATGCAGACCGTGATCACGAACAGGCTCGCCGCCAGCCAGAAAGGCAGGATGATGGAGGCGCCGCCCTTCTCGGCCAGGCCCACCAGCACGTAGCTGATGCAGATGCCCAGGCCGTAGCCCGCGAAGGCGCTGGCCAGGGCCTGGATGATGATGATGTGGTAGATGTACCAGTTGCTCGCGCCCATGGCCCGCAGGGTGCCGAATTCGGCCAGGTGGTCCATGGTGGTGGCGTAGAGGGTCTGGGCCACCACCACCACGCCCACCACCAGCCCCAGGGCGGCGGCGATGAGGAGCGCGATTCCCGCCCCGGTGGTGAACATCCAGTATTCCTGCGTTTTGTGGGAGAATTCCTTGCGCGTGTACACATCCACGCCGTCCATGTGGGCCAGAAGCCCCCGGCGCACGGATTCCACGGAGTGGCCCGGTGCGACCTTGACCATCAGGTAGGAGAACTTGCTCTCGCGCATGTTGGTCACGGTCTGGGCGATGGGCAGGGAACAAAAGATCCAAGGCGACGTGGTGAAGGAGCGGATGCCCCGGGTGAAGGCCACGACGCGCAGGCGGTGTCCGTTGACCTCCACCGTGTCCCCGAGCCGCTTCACCCCGAGCTTGGCCCGGTAGACCTCGTCGATGACCACGGTGTCGGTCAGGTTCAGGCTCTCGGCGCTGCCCTCCACCACGTTCCAGGGCTTGCCTATCCCGCCCGGAAGCTCATAACCCACCACTTCCACGCTCTCCGTGCCCCCGTCGGGCTTCTTCCAGTTGGCGAACTGCGCCACCATGCGCCGCACCACCAGCACGCCCGGAGTGGACTGGGCACGGTAATAGTCACCGGCCGGCAAGGGGGAGGTGATATCGAAGTTGCGCATGCCGCGCGCGCAGATCCAGATGTCGGCGTCCGTGTTGTCGATGATGGTGGACGTGGCAGAAGTGAAGCCTACGAAGAGCCCCCCCTGCACCGCAATGAGCACCACAGCGAAGACCACGCCGGTCAGCGTAACGACAAGGCGCACCTTGTCGTGCAGAAGATTGCGAATCGCGATGATCAGAGTCATACGACTATATATCCCGCTCCGGGTGAGATAAAGCCGTTTAAAGCCCCACTACACACGACCCGAGGAGCAGATACATGGCCAGACCCGAAGACATGTGGCGTTGCCAAACCACAAACTGTGGCTACGTGTACGACCCCGACCGGGGGGATCGCAAGGGGAAAATCGTCGCCGGCACGGCCTTCGTGGACCTCCCGGATGAATGGAAATGCCCGGTGTGCGGGGCGGGCAAGCGCTGCTTCCGTCCCGTTGCCGGTCCCGGCTCCACCCAGGAGGTGGTCTGCCCGGTTCCCGAATAGGTCCTCCGGCGACGCCGGAATCATTTCTCCCCGGGGATCTTCTCGCAGTCGGGACGGAAACAGCAGTCAGGCTGGCCGCACACGTCGTAGAGGCCGCGCCCGAAACAGGGCTCGAACCCCTCGGCGGTCTGGATGGCCCGGACGGCCGTGATCTTGGTCCAGCCCACGGCCACTTTCAAGTCGAGCCCCTTGGCCTTCTCGCGAATCTCTTGCATGTTCATGGCGAATGCGCCTCCTGGCGGTGTCTTACGCTGCTTATTAGACCATCTCGCGTCGGCGTGCAATGTGGGTAGGAAAAAAGTCGAGTGATTCCAAGGGACCCCGCGCGAGGCTCACCCGGCACGGACATCTCTGGAATTGGCTAGCGATAACAGCATGTTGCAGTTGCGGATGCGGACACCCGCACACACGACGGAGGCAGGGGAAGCACCGGACGGACCAGGCGGCCGGGTTCCGGGAAACGGCGCCGCGACCGCGCCGGGAAGCTCAGGACAGGGCTGGGGCTCTACAAGTCCTGCCCGCCGCGTTCGCGGCAGAGCGCGGCGTGCCATTCAAAAACCCGGGTGATCAGCTCCTCGGCCACGTTGTCCTGGATGGCGATCCACTCGATCTCGCCCGAGGCCGGGTTCTTGCGGCCCACGGACTTGAACTCCACCCCGACTTCCAGATCCTTGGAGACGTGGTCCTCCAGAACGCGGACCGCCCGGCCTGAGAGCCACAACTCGCGCGGCTGGTTGCGGATGTCCTGGGCGAAGCGGATGTAGAGGGTGAACTCGTCCTGGGTGTTGGGACAAAATTCCGACTGGCGGCAGAATTCCCGGTCAAGGTGCAGCCCAACCCCCCCGGCGGACATGTTCTCCAGGCGGCAGAGCTTGCCCTGGTTGAGTTCCCGCAAGCCCAGGAGGATCTTGTCCTCGTCCGGGGCGTCGAGCTTGGCGCCCTTCCAGAACATGATCTCGTCGAACCAGGAGAGCGCCGGGCGCACGCGCATGCTGCGCCTGCGCTGGGAGCGCTCGACCCGGGCGGGCAGTGAGGCCACGAACACGATGCCGCCGTTCTTGGCCTGGCGCACCGCCTCCACCTTGGAGCGGAAGCCGTAGAATCCGACGCCCGCCTTGCCTTCCCGGATGCGGAAATAGCAACTGAAATAGCGGCCCGCGAAATTGCCGGGCTTGTCGATGCCGTAGACGTCCAGGAACAGGCTTTCCTTGCCGACGGTGTTCAGCGCGCAGCTCAAGCCCTTGAGGGTGGTGACGTTCCCCTCGAACACGATGTCCATCTTGGACCGTTGGACCATGGCCTGGTCCAACACCTCTTGCGAGGCGCCGTCGAGGGACGATTCCTTCTTTTTGAACAGATCGAGTATCATGCCCGTTTCACTGCAGCTTTCGCCTGCTGCTACACGAGCCCGGCCCTGCCGGTCAATGCGTCATTCGCGCAGCAGCTTGATGAGACTCTGCAAAAATATTGCCAGCCGCGACAGTTCCTCCTCCTGATCTCTGGAGAAAGATAGACGGCATTTCACTTTGCCCCCGTTGGCGTCGATATGCAGGATCGTGCTCCTGAGAGTGAGCGTCATCCGCTCATCCAGGAAAAGACCGAACTCCACCACCGATTGCGTGCCTTCGACCAGCGCCAGGGTCTTTTCATTGCGCGGCAGCTTGACCCTGCAGCCCCCGCATCCGATGTCGGTCATCACCCCTTCCAGGGTTTCCTCGCCGACGGTGAGCACGGCTTTCTCCAGGATGGTCAGCCGTTCGCATTCGCGCAGCTTCACCTGGTGGACGCTGCTTGGGTAGTTCAGGAACAGCAGGGGGGCCGGCTTGCGAATGGCCGCGAGGAACCGGGTTTCGAATCCGTAGGCCTGGCCGTCGTGGACGAAGCGCACCACCACTGCGTACGCGCCCGCGAGCAGTTGGGTTATGCCGGGATTGAGCGGCAATTGCAGAATGACCGACTCCTGGGCGATCATGCCCACGTAGGAGGTCTTGTACCGGCCTTGCTGGAGCGGGAACTGAAAAAGCATCGGCTGCCCGGGAGGCAGCATCTTGAAGATTTCCCTGCCGCCATCGTATCCGAGAAGTGGTTCCATCATGCCCGCCCGGTTGAGGATTTTACGGACGATAGCCTGAAATCGCGGCCGCGGGCAAGGCCGAAGGCGTTAAAAGCAGCGCCGTCCGCGCAGCGGCAGCTTCACCAGGAACCTGGCTCCCCGCCCGGGCTCGGACTCCACCTCGATCTCGCCCCCATGGTTTTCGTGGACGATGAAGTAGGACACCGAAAGCCCGAGTCCCGTGCCCTGGCCGGGACTCTTGGTGGTGAAGAACGGTTCGAACACCTTGCGCCGGGTGCTTTCGTCCATGCCCGGCCCGTTGTCCTCCACCTCGATGATGGCGCATTCGCCGTCGCTGCGCGTGCGCACGACGATGGCCGGTCCGGGCGTCTGCGCTTGGGCCATGGCCTGGGCGGCGTTGCGCAGGAGGTTGAACACCACCTGCTGGATCTGCGGCCCGGAGCATGGGACACTGAGCGTCTGCGAGTCGAATTCGCGCCTGATCTCGATGCGCTTGAAATCGTAGCGTTCGGAGAGGTTGTAGTCCTGCAGGCACAGGTCCACGGCCTTCTCCACCACCGCGTTCACGTCCACCGGCAGCCACGCCGAGGAGCTGCGTTTGCTGAACTCCAGCATGTTGGAGACGATTCCGGCCGCGCGCCGGGCCGAATCGCGCAACCCGTCCAGCAGCTCCGGTATCTGCCGGTCCTCCAGGTAGGCCAGGATGGACTCCATGGGGCAGCCAGCCTTGCCGGCGGATTTCAAGTTGCCCGGCAGGTCCGGGAGCAGCCGGGTCCTGATGACCTGGGCGCTCTGCATGATGCCGCCCAGTGGATTGTTGATCTCATGGGCCATGCCCGCGGCCAGCCCGCCCACGGACATCATCTTTTCCGACTGCACCAGCAGTTCCTGCATGCGGTGGCGCTCGGTGACGTCGTCGATGCGCACCACCGCCTCGGACAGCCCCAGCGACGCAAGGGGATAGATGATCACGTCCTCGGCCTTCATGGCCCCGTTCTCCATGGAGATGCGCCGGGGCAGGGTGATGACCCGGCCCTCGGCGATGGCCCGCTGGACGTGGTCGAGCAGGTTCTCCACATGGGCCAGCGTGGCCTGGGCTCGATCGAGGGAGCATTCTCCGCAGGCCGTGCGCGCCTGGGCGTTGGCGTGGGTGATATTTCCTTCGGCGTCCACGCTGAACATGGTCGAGGGCGAGGAGTCGAAGATGGCCTGCAGGTACTTGAGGGTCTTTTCCACCTCGCGCTCGGCCCGGCGCAGGTCGGTGATGTCCGCGATCACGCCCACCAGTCCCGCCACCTTACGGTCCGCGTCGTGGTAGAGCGCCTTGTGGAAGCGTATCTGGCGAGGGCCCGCCGGGGTCATCTTCTCGTACTCGTATATCTGGATCGGACCCGCCGCGAACAGGGCGTCGTCCTTGACCTTGTAGACGTTGGCCTCTTCCTCCGGATAGAGGTCGAACACGGAATGCCCGATGAGCTCTTCGGGGCTGAGCCCCATGAACTCCGCGAATGCCGGGTTACACCCCTGGTATATCCCCTTTACATCCTTGTAGAACACCGGGGTGGGCATGGCTTCCATGAGCGACTGGACGAAGTTGACCTGGGCCGACAGCTTGTTCTGCATCCGTCGCCTGTTCACGATGTAGAGCACCAGAAGGAAGCATGCGGCCACGAGCAGAAGCATCATGAGTCCGTACATCCACACGAGATGCCTGTAGGATTCATACAACGTGGCGGGGCGGTTCAGGACCAGGCTTCCCTGAGGCAGCTCCGCTTCGCTCAGGCCGAAGCGTTCCAAAGCCTTGAAGTCGAACATGAACCTACCGTTGTCTTCCGCGGCGGAGGGGATGTCCTTGACCGGTTTGCCGTCCAGGATTTCAATCACCCGGCGGGCCGCGGCCGCGCCCTGCTCCTCGGGCAGGATGATCTTGCCGCCCACCGGGCCGAACCCCATCCACGACCCCCATGCGGTGAACACAGGGGCCGGGCTCGCCGCCGCCAGCCTGGACGCAGCCTCGGACTGAACCAGGAGCTTGCCGTCCTTCTCGGGGCGGCCCACCACGAAAACCACCCACCCCGGGCCAAGCTGCGCCAGGCGGCTTTCGATGGCGGATACTTCCAGGTCGTCCAGGAACTCCACCGCCAACCGGGGGGCGAAGGGCGCCAGATCGGACCGGAGCATGTCCCGGTTGGCCTGGAAGTGCAGGGAGCGCTCCCCTACCACCAGCAGCTTGTCGGCCTTGGGGAACAGCCGGGTCGCCTCGCGGATGGTGTCGCCGAATCCGGGCCGTTCGAGGACCCCGGTGGCCCGGCCCAGCGACAGCAGCTCTGGTGGGACGGCGTCGCCCACTCCGCAATACACCACCGGGAGTTCCGGGCTGAATTCGGCATGGTTGGCCGCCCAGAACTCCATGGCCTTCCAGTCGGTCAGAAGCACGGCATCCACGGGCGCGGCGGCCAGCATGGCCTTGAGCACGGTCAGCTTGCCCTCGAGGTACGAAGGGTACGCGGAGGATTTGCCCACGATGGACGCGTCCAGGTACACCACCATCTGCTGGATGTTCCTGGGGGCCTTGGCCAGTTGGTCGGTGATGCCCCGGGACAGGCCGTCCGTCCGGTAGACGCCGGGGCTGAAGCTGTGCAGCACGAGCACGCGTGCGGACCGCTGCTCCGAGAAGGGCCGGGCGGCGAAGCAGAAGCCGCTCCACGCGCACGACAGCAATGCAACCAGCAACGGAAGCGAAGTCAGTAATAATCTGGGGAGAATGCGTTTCATGGAAACCTTGCGCACATGCAACCGTGAACCATGGACATGGGGGTCATGCCTACGCGCGGAACACGCTTACGCATAATACCCGTTCTTCATCAAAACGAAAAGGGAAAGCTCCACGAGCTTTCCCTTTTCATTCCGGCTACATCCTTGTTTATCACGCGAAACCGATGTTGAACGATCCATCCTCGGCCACGTCCAGGGCCACGCTGCCGGGCATGCCGCCCGTGGTCATGTGGCCCAGTATCTCCTGGGACATGCGCGGCAGGATGTTGCCGTTGAGAATGTATTCTATGTTGCGCGCCCCGGTCTCCACCTCGGTGCAGCGCGCGGCCACGGCGTCCACCACCTTGGGGGTGTAGGTCATCTTCATCTTGTTGTTGGAAAGGAGCATCCTGGCCAGCTTGTTCAGCTTGAGGGTCACGATGTCCTTCATGGCGTCGGGCGAAAGGCTCACATAGGGAGCCACGCTCATGCGCGCCAGGAGCGCGGGCTTGAAGTACTGCGACAGCATGGGCCGCACGGCCGAGAGCACCGCGTCGTAGGGGGTCTGCGCCCCGTCCTTGGTCATCTCCTGGATCACGTCGGTGGCCAGGTTGGAGGTCAGGATGATGAGGGTGTTCTTGAAGTTGATCTCCTTGCCCTCCCCGTCCGAGAGCATGCCCTTGTCGAACACCTGGTAGAACAGGTTGAGCACGTCCGGATGGGCCTTCTCCACCTCGTCCAGCAGCACCACGGAGTACGGGTGCTGGCGCACGGCCTCGGTGAGCATGCCGCCCTCGCCGTAGCCCACGTAGCCCGGAGGCGAGCCGATGAGCCTCGACACGGTGTGCTTCTCCTGGAACTCGCTCATGTTCACGCTGACCACGCTGCGCTCGTCGCCGAAGAGGATGTCCGCCAGGGTGAGCCCGGTCTCGGTCTTGCCCACGCCCGAGGGCCCCACCAGCAGGAACACGCCCATGGGCTGATCGGGATTCTTGATGCCGGACTTGGCCGCCTTGATCACCTGCGTGACCACGTCCAGGGCCATGTCCTGGCCCTTGATGCGCTTCTTCAGGCGCTCCTCCAGGTTGACGATGGTGGCCGCCTGGTCGCGGGCCACCTTGCCCACGGGGATGCCGGTCCAGTCCGCCACCACCTGGGCCACAAGATCCGGCGTGACCTCGATCTGGATCATGGGCGCTTCGCCCTGGAGGTCCTTGAGGGCCTTGTCGGCGCGGGTGAGCTCTTTCTCCAGCTTGGCCTTGTCCGCATCGGCGGCTTCGCGGATCTGGCTCCGCACCTCGATGACCTTGTGGGCGGCCTCCTTCTCCTTTTCCCAGGCCGCCTGGAGGTCCGCCGCTTTCCTGGTCAGCTCCTCGATGGACTTGCCCACCTGGGCCAGGCGCTCCTCGTCCACGACAACATGGTTGTCCCTGTCGCGCTCGATGGCCCATTTCTCGCGTTCCAACGCCTGGATGGAGCGCTGGGTGTCCTCCAGGGCCGGTGGCTTGGCCGTGAGGTTCACCTTCACCCGGGCGCAGGAGGTGTCCAGGAGGTCGATGGCCTTGTCGGGCAGGAAGCGGGCCGCGATGTAGCGGTCGGAGTACTCGGCGCAGGTCTTGATGGCGTCGTCGCGGATGACCACATTGTGGCTCTTCTCGTAGCTGTCGCGCAGCCCGCGCAGGATGAGCACGGCCGACTCGACGCTCGGCTCGTCCAGCTTCACCATCTGGAAGCGCCGGGCCAGGGCCGGATCCTTTTCGAAGTATTTCTTGTATTCGCTCCAGGTGGTGGCGGCGCAGGTCTTGAGTTCGCCGCGCGCCAGGGCCGGCTTGAGCAGGTTGGCCGCGTCCGAGCCACCGGCCGAGCCGCCCGCCCCCACCAGGGTGTGGGCCTCGTCGATGAACATGATGATGGGCTTAACGCTGGCCTTGACCTCGTTTATCACCCCGCGAAGCCTGTTCTCGAACTCGCCCTTCATGCCCGCGCCCGCTTCCAGAAGGCCCATGTCCAGGTTGATGAGCGTCACCTCCAAAAGCGATTCGGGCACGTCGCCCTGGGCGATGCGCAGGGCCAGCCCCTCAATGACCGCCGTCTTGCCCACGCCCGGGTCGCCCACCAGGATGGGGTTGTTCTTGCGGCGCCTGGCCAGGATGTCCACGATCTGGCGGATCTCGTCGTCGCGCCCGAACACCGGGTCGATGCCCCCGGCCTTGGCCTTGGCCGTGAAATCCTGGCAGAAACGGGCGATGAAGCTGCCCTCGGCCCCGGCCGCCGCTCCCCCGCCCGGGATTCCGCCCTGCGGGGCCGCTGTCTGGGCCTCGGAGGACGCCTTGGTCTGGTTCCAGAAGTCCTTGAGGAGCGTCTCGCGGTTGACCGCCCCCAAAAGCTCTGCATAGCTCCCGGATCCGTAGAACGACGGCCTGGCCAGGTACGCCAGCAGCACCGCGCCCGAGCGGATGCGCGTGTCGCCCAGGTCAACCGAGCCCACCACCCAGGCGTCCTCCAGCAGTTCGATCAGAAGCGGCGAGAAGGTCGGCTTGCCCGAGTTGCCGGTCTTCAGGTCCTCAAGGGCGTCGGTGAGCCCGGCGGCCAGCCGGCCCGAGTCCACCCCGGCGGCCCGCAGCACCGTGGGGATGTCCGAGTCCTGGTCCTCCAGGCACTTGAGCAGGAAGTGCTCCACCGTGACCTCGTACTGGGTGCGCGAAACCGTGAGCCCCGCCGCGTTGTGCAGGGTGTTGGTGCAGAAGGTGTTGAGCTTGGCCAGCAGGGACTTCATATTCACGTTGATCATCGGCGACTCCCGGATAACGGCTGGGGGTTCTGATATTGGGTAGGACCATACACCATTCTCCAGGCTTTTGGGAAGGATGCGTCCTTCGATTTTCCTGCGCCGCTGTGATCCGGATCACACACGAACGCGGCTTCGACCGCTAGAAGGTCTTCAAGGAGGCTCCCCATGCCCAAAATCTCCACCACCCCGTCCGAGGAGGACGTCTTCGATGCCATGCGCGATCTCGGCTCGTTTCTGGACATCACCCCGTCCGACGCGCGCGAGCTGTACACCCTGGCCCACAGACACGCCCTGACCCGGCTGAGGAAGTCGGTGCGCGTGGCCGACCTCATGACCGCGCCGGCCATCACCCTGGCCCCGGAAACCACCCTGCGCGAGGCCGCGCGAGTGCTGGCCGAGGCCCGCATATCCGGCGCGCCCGTGACGCGCGGGCGCGAACTCCTGGGCGTGGTCTCCGTGAAGGACTTCCTGGCCGCCCTGGGCCTGCCCAAGGACGCGCCTCCCGTGGCCCTTGTGGCCTGGACCTTCGCCGGGCGGGCCTGCCGCCTGGAGGGGCTGGAGTCCGAACCGGTCACCAGCGTCATGACCGCACCGGCCATGACCGTGTGCCCTGAAGCCACGGCGGGCGAAGCAGCCAAGCTCATGGCTGACAGGAACATCCGCCGCCTGCCCGTGATCAAGAACGGCGAACTCGTGGGCGTCGTCACCCACACCGACCTGGTCCGCGCCTTCGGGGACATGCTGGAGGACGCGCAGTGAAGGCCACTTTCGCCAAGATGAAGGGTAGCGGCAAAAGCCCCCCGAGAACGTCCTGGACAGAAGTCGCATGGTCCTGGCTGGGTGCGGTGGTCGGCATGTCCTGCGTCGGCGTGGTTGACTCCTGGATGGTGGACCATACCGACATGGTACTCCTGATCGGCTCGTTCGCGGCCTCCTGCGTGTTGCTGTACGGCGCGCCCCGAAGCCCCCTGGCCCAGCCGCGGAACCTGCTGGGCGGGCATGTCATCTCCGCCCTGGCGGGGGTAGCGATCCGGCTCCTGGTGCCCGGTCCGGTCTGGCTGGCCGGCGCGCTGGCCGTGGCCACCGCCATCGCCGTCATGCACATCACCAGGACCCTGCATCCTCCGGGAGGAGCGACGGCCTTCATCGCCGTGACGGGAGGGCCGAAGATCGTCGCGCTGGGCTACGCCTACGCCCTGGTCCCGGCGGGGCTGGGGGCGCTCATCCTGCTCGTCGTGGCGGTCATGGTAAACAACCTGGCCAAGGGGCGAAGATATCCGGAATATTGGTGGTAGGAGGGGAAAGGGGAAGGAGCCTCCGATGGGCGGAGAGAAACCGAGGAGGACGAGGCCTCCGGCGGCCAAAGGGACCAGTCCCTTTGGAATCCCGACTTGCTCCGCGCCGGTCGGAAGGTCAGGGCTTCTGCGGATCGGTCCGGGGGCGCTGCTCCCGCCGCACTGACTTCTCCAGGAAGCCTTTTGCCAGCGTCTGGTAGAGCGGGTGCGGGCAGACCACCTTGGACACCGCGAAGGCGATCAGGGCCACACTCATCATGGGCAATGTCAGGCTCTGGTCGCTGGTCATCTCCATAACGATGACCACGGCGGTGATGGGAACCTGCACTACTCCCGTGAAATAGCCGACCATGCCCAGGATGACCAGGGCTTCCACGGGCACCCCGGCTATGAATTTCGACAGGATGGAGCCCATCCCTGCGCCCACCGCCAGCGACGGCGCGAAAATGCCCCCCGGGATGCCGCTGATGTACGAGATGACCGTTGCCCCCAGTTTCATCAACCCGAAGGCGGCAGGGAGGTCCTTCCCGCCTTCGAGCAGCTTCCTGGCTTCCTCGTACCCTGTCCCGTAGATGGTGGAGTCCGAGAAGTATCCCAGTACGGCCAGCAGGAGACCGCATGCCAGGGCGAAAAGAACCGGTTGCGTCTTGGCCATCGCTCCCAGCCGCCCGGGGAAACCACGCGAGGACGCGATCAGGATGCGTGAGAACACCCCCCCCAGCACCCCGCCGATGACCCCGCACAGCAGCACGGGCCGCCAGGCCGCCGACAATTCCAGCACCGCGTCTGTCCGGCCGAAATAGTTGTAATTGCCCAGTATGGCCATGGACGTGAAACCGGCCACGATCACCGCCGTCAGCACGGTGCCGCTGGTGCGCTCCTCAAAGGATTTCGACAGCTCCTCGATGGCGAACACGATGCCTGCCAGGGGGGTGTTGAAGGCGGCGGATATGCCCGCCGCGCCGCCCGCGAGCATGAACGTGCGCTCCATGTCCCTGCTAGGAAACCGTATCCAGCGCCCCAGCGAGTGCATGATGGCCGCGCCGACCTGGACGGTCGGCCCCTCGCGCCCCACCGACGCCCCGCCGCACAACGCCAGGCCGGTCATCAGTATTTTACCCACGGCGACCCGCAGGGACAACACACTCTGCCGGTCCGCCAGGACGGGTATCTTCAGGGCCGCGATGGTCTGGGGGATGCCGCTCCCCTCCGCGCCGGGAAACACCTTGCGCGTCAGCCACACCACGGAAGCGAAACAGACCGGGGTGATGACCAAAGACAGCAGGGGATGTGCGGAGATAATAGAGGAAAATATCTGGCAGCCGACAACGCTGGTCCTTGCGAAAAGGATCGCCGCCAGCGCCACGACCACGGCCGCGCCCCAGAACACGATGCGATGGCCCATCCGGCGGACGGACTGTCTGGGATTGCGATAGGCGTTCCGTAGTGTCTGGATCACGAAATACCCTTTGATACGTTGAAGACGGAGGAGCCGCGAGCATGCGCCGCCACCCGCCGGTTCGCGTGTTCTCCGGCATGGGTGGCAAGCGAAACTCCCGCGCGTGCGCGGCCGCCCGCGTCAGGCTAGGCCCGCCGTTTTCAGCAGATCGGTCAAGACTTTGTTCGAATCGAAGTATTCTTCCGCAATTTTCCGGGCAGCCGCGCGGTGTTTCGGATAATCGGCCAGCACGGTTTCGATGGCGGCCTTGGCGTTGTCCACGCCGTCGAAGGTCACCAGCCCCTCCCCCACGGGGAGGTACGTCCCGAATCCGGTGTCCTCGACGATGACCGGGCGTCCGGCCGCGAGATAACTGGCGGAGCGGTCCGAGAACCAGCCGGACTTGAGCTGGATGTTCTGCTCCTTGGCCACGGTGAACTCGCCCGTGGAATTCAGGATGTAGTCGCGGTAGGCCCAGATGTCCCGGGAGAGCGCGAGCGCGTCCTTGACGTTCCATCCGTGCGCGGCGAAACGCCCGGCGTCCTCCTTCATGCCGCTCATGGTGAGGTCCAGGGTGACGCCGGGGAGCTTTCCGGGCAGGTCGATGATCTTCTCGTATTTCTCGCTCTTGCGCCACGAGAGCTTCTTTCCGTCGTGCACGATATCGCGCCCCTGGGCGTCCCAGTTGCCGATGGTGGTGAACCCCGCGCCCGCTCCGTCCACCACCGGCCATTGGTCGAGGATCACGGGCGGCCGGGTGGGGATGTACTCGATTCCCGAGAGCGGCACGCCGGTGGAACCTGTGGGGATGTTGTGGCCGAAGGTGAAGCGCACGTCGTGGCGGTTGAAATAGTCGCGGGTCCACTCGTCCTTCGAGATCTTGGCCTGGGTGAAGACCGGGTCGGTGTCGATGACGGCCCGCACCCGGGCCTTCATGAAGTGCTCGTGCAGCGGGATGATCCCCGACACGTTCAGGAAGAGATCGGCCTTGGAGCAGAAGCGCTTGAGGTCCTCCTGGTCCATTCCGTAAGACCGGCCTTCAAAGAGCGACGTGTAAGCCCAGCGCCCCGGCAGACCCACGCGGTCGAAGGCCTCGCCAAGGACGTTGCGCCCGAAGCTGGAGTCGGCCGAAGCGAAGCCCTTCACCGGATCGAAGGGCAAAGCCCAGTCGGACGAGTCCTCCACGAAGACAACCTCGTGGCCCAGGCGAGTGAGCCCCAACGCGTAATGGAGGATCACCCACATCTGCCCGCCGAGGGGGAACCCCACTGCATATCCGCCTATGACGATCTTGAGCTGTCTTGCCATTCGTCGCGGCACTCCCTGAAATATCCGTGATCTGATGAACTTCCGGCGGCCAAGCCGTCTTCGCCTGCATGAGCCCTCGAGAGAGATTGACTTCGGCGGCCCGCTGGGCAAAAGCCGTCCACCGGCGGTCCGCCGCGCTGCCGCTTTCCGGGCCCTCCGCGCAAGCGCGGGTAGCTTTGAACCGTATCGAAAAATTTTGCCATTATATTCAGACGGGGAAAAAATCATGCCCACGACGATCTACGAAGTCATCCGGGAGATGATCGAAAAGGGCCCGATGCCGATCAAGGATCTGTCCGCCAAGATCGGCAAGCCCTACCCCACCCTCATGCGCGAGCTCAACGAGGAGGACCAGGGAGCAAAGCTCGGGGTCGAACTGCTCCTGCCCCTCATGCGGGCATGCGGATCGGTACTGCCGCTTCGTTATCTCGCGTCACGCATGGAGCACCGCGTGGTCTCCATGCAGCCCATCACGCCGGACAAATCCTCGCACCTGGAAGAGATGCTGACCACCTACCCGGCCCTGGCCGAATACCACCAGGCCATCATGGAGGAGCGCCCCCTGGAGAAGGTGGCCGAACTGCGCGAGAACGTCATCCGCCAGGTGCAGGAGGATTTCGTGGCCTACGCCAGGAAGAAGATGGGGAGCTGAGTTCCCCCGGAAGGCCGCAAGCCGGAAACGACGCCTTCAGGCGGGCACGCCGTCCGCGCCCTTGAAGGCCGCCGCGGCGCTCCCCTCGTAGTTTCCCCCCAGAATCCAGGTGTCGTAGCCCAGGTGCGACCACTGGGGATTGCCCGGCCGCGCGGGCTGAACCTCGCCCGGGGCCAGCACCAGGCGCAGGTCGTGCTCCACTGGCTCCACCAGGTACATGCCGATCAGACTTTCCACATGGTAGTTGAGCTCGCGCCCGGGCAGCAGGTCGTGGAACTGCCTGGCCGTCAGGTTGGAGAACTCCACGGTGATCTTGCCCATGCGGTCCTCCACCAGCGAGCCCACCCAGCAGTCCTCGCCCAGGGTGCAGCCCGAGTCTCCCAGGCCGTTCCGCTGGTCGTGGGGGATGGGCACCCAGCGGTGCACGCACTGCTCCACCTCCACCTTGGCCCCTTCCACGGTGTCGGCCAGCATGGTCTTGAGCCCCAGGGCCGAACGCGGATACTGGGTGAAGAGCCCGATATAGCGAAGCGCCGCCGAAGGCCGCGACAGCTTGGCGCGGAGCTCCTCGTGGCCCAGGCCCAGCAGGCAGTAGAGGCGGTCGAGGTAGCCGGTGTCCTCCTCGTCCAGAGCCTTGACCATGAGCCGGTACTTGGCCCAGGCGCGGTAGAAATGGACGAAGGTGCGGTTGCCCAGGATGTCCAGGAAGTCGCGGGAGACGCTCTTGTCGTCGGAGCGCTCGTCGAGAAGCTCCTCGGTGTAGAAGGTGGGCATGGGCGAGCCTGTGCCGTAGATGCCCAGGAACGTGGCCGTGATGTCCACGCGGGTGTCGCCGCCCTCCTCGCCCGTGGGCGCGAGGGCGATCTCGGTCATGTCCGAGCCGGGAAACGACAGGGACAGGTGCGGGCGCACCCGGAGAACGTCGTCGTAGAAGCCCTGGGCGTCGGGACCTCCGGTCCGGCCCGTCCACAGCTTGAGCAGGCGGATGGCCTGGAAGAAGGAATAGCTCTGGGGCTTGGCGGCCAGCCCGGCTATTACAGCAGGTAGCGTTCCCCGATCCTCGCCGGCCATTCGAAGCGCTCCTTCTTGTAGACGTCCTCGACTCCCAGTCGGGTGAAGCAGTTCACCGCCGCGTACCCGGCCAGGAAGCTGTCCAGCACGGAGCCGAACAGGTACATGTCGCCCATGCTGGCGAACCCGGCCGGATCGAGCTTCATCTCGATGAGCTGGCCTCGCATCATGATGCCGCCCACCAGCCGGTTGGTGGTCACAACCTTCATGTCGGACACGGCCTCGGCCCGCTTGATGCCGGCCAGCACCCCGGCCCGGTCCCTGGTCTCGGGGAAGATGTAGAGCTTCACCAGGGACTTCAGGTTCTCGGTGTCCGCCAGGGGCAGGTAGTTGAGGTACAGGTGCGACAGGAGCCGCCACAGGCTCTCCTTGCCAATGGGCGGCTGGCGGGTGGCCGTGGGCGGACGGATGTTGGAGAAATCGGCCAGCACGGGCGAGGTCTCGGTGGGCTTGGAAATGTCGCCGATCTGGAGGTTCTCGGGAAGCGTGGCGTTGGTGCAGCGGATGGACAGCGACAGCGTCTCGGTGCGCGGTTCGCCGCTCCCCTTGGGATAGGCCACCGAGAGGTAGAGGTCGGTGCGTTCCTCGAGGGCGCTCTGGCGGTGGTTGAGGGAATAGACCGGCCGGGCCTCGCTCATGGGGTTGAACATCTCGAAGGGGTAGTATTCGCGCTGGCCCGTGGCCCCCTGCATGAAGCCGATGACCTTGTCCACCGAGTAGACCTGGTAGTGCCCGGAGGATTCTCCGCCGGGGATCACCCGGTATTCCGGCATCTTGTGGTCCAGGAGGATGGGGTCGGCCTCGTGGGAGAAAAGGTTGATGGCCGGAGTGGCGTACAGGGCCACCGAGTCCTTGGGGAAGGCCGGGGGATCGGCCACGGGCGCGTCGAACTCGAAATACATCTCGAAACCCTGGCCCGGGCCCCGGTCCTGCCAGGAGTCCAGGCCGGTGACGTCGAGGAACAGGAACTTCTCAGGCAAGGTGAAATATTCCTGCAGGATGCGATATCCCGGGTAGGACTGGCGCGGATACGGGATGGCCGCATCGTCCTCGCCGAAGCCCACGGGCACCAGGTTGCGCCTGGGCAGAACGGTCGGCGTGCCGCCATCCTTGGCGCTCAGGGTGATGCGCGCGGTGCGGCGCATGAGGGTGAGGTAGCGGTCTGCGGCGTGGCCGTAGTCCCCGGCCAGGTGCAGGCGAAGGCTCTTGGAGGTCCATTTGGAAAGGGGCATGCCCGAAAGCTCGAAGGAAAGCTTGAGCCCGGCGGCCCGCCCGCCCGACGAGATGAGCGATGCGTCCGTGAGCACGAGCGGCAGGAGCTCCACCGGGTAGCAGGTGGTGAAGGTGCAACTGGTGCCCTCCACGGGGATGGAGGATGCCTGGGTCCCCGCCGCCACGGTGAGCGGCTCCAGCAGCGAGCGCTTGGGGGTGAAGGTCAGGATGGTCATGGAGGGCACGGGGCTCAAGTAGTGCGGGAACACCAGCCGCATGAGCCCGTGGATGATCTCCGGAAATTCGTCGTCCAGCTTCTGGGCCAAAAGTCCGGACAAAAAGGCCGATCCCTCCAGCAGGCGCTCCACGTCCGGATCCTGGCTGGGGCCGGAGAGCATGGGGGCCAGGGCGGGGTGCTTCTTGGAGAACTCCGCCGCCAGGTTTCGCAGGTTGGCCAGTTCGCGCTGGTAGTAGCGGTTGATCACGGCCTACTCCTTGACGCTCACCTTGCCGTCGGGATCGATGATCGTCTCGAACACCACGGGCACCTCGCGCGATTCGGCCTGGATGGTGGCCTCGAGCTTGAAGGCCACCTGGAGCACGTCGGCGCTCTGGGGGAGGTAGGTGACGTTCACGCCCCGCAGGCGCGGTTCGTATTTGTGGACCACGTCGGCTATGGAGCGCTGGATGTCGGGGATGGTATCCTGGCCGAAGGTGGAGCCCAGGTTGGTGAAATCGGGGACGCCGAAATCGTCGTCGATGGGGGCGGTGCCCTGCTTGGTGTTGAGTATCTTGCGCAGGTGGTTCATCACCGAAGTCACGATGACCTCGGGGGTGGGGTTGCCGCGCAGCTCCGGGTGTTTCTCCATCTCCCGAATGCGCTCGAGCAGGCGCTGCTGGTACATGGACGGTCCTTTCTTTCCGCAGTGTTAGAGGAACCGTCCGCCTGCGTCAATGCGGGCGCCGGATTCAGTCCTTCCCGCCGTCCTTGGCGGGGTCGTCGCCGCCGATCGAACCGGAACCGGCCTCGTTCTTCCAGTCGTCGCCGGGCTTCATGCCGATGGACTCCCAGAACATCTGGATGTTGTCGCGCCCGGTGGCGGGCGTCAGGTCGGGGCTGGTGCGGTCCTCGGGGGTGGTGTCGTCGTCGCCGAAAGCGCCGCGCCTGAAGTCGTCGTCTCCGCGCATGGGAACCTCCTTGATGCAGAGGCCAGGGCCTTAGTCCGTGAGGGTGCCCGGGTCAACCCGGCAGGGCGGCCGGGGCCAGACGGCAACCGAAAACGGCGCGCCCCTCGGGGGAGCGCGCCGCCCGGATGTTCTCGCGCTACCAGCAGCTCAGGCAGACGTCCTCGTTCCTGTCAGGGCCAGGAACGGCGACATCCTGCGGGGGCTTCCCGGTGATGGGATCGATGATGGGGTCGCGCACCGGGTCGACGATGGGGTCGGCCAGGGCGTCGACCATTCCCTGCATGCTGTTCATTGGGGCCTCCGGTCACAGCTCGAAGGATTCGCTCCGCGCGCCATCCCATGGGGAGGCCGCGGGAAAGCCGGCCCCCGCTCAAGACGAACGAGGGCCGGATGCACAGGCTCGCTTACGCGCCCTTCCAGTCGTCGGTGTATTCGATGTTGCCGTCGTTGTAGGTCCAGGTGATCTTGGAATAGGTGAAGCTGATCTCTTCCATGTCGTGGAAGGGCTTGTTGTCGGGCAGGAAGGTCATGGGGGTGTATTCGCGCATCATGACGATGATGGCGTCCTCCATCTTCACGGTATAGTAGTTCTCTTCCTTGCCGTCTGGCTTGATGCGGAAGAAGTTGAGTTCCACGGTGCACTGCTCGCCCTTGCAGCATGCCTGGGCCAGCTTTGGGGATCCTGGATTCTTGTGAACGGTCACGGTGAAAGGATGATGAATGCGCTGGCCGGTAGGCAGGCCCGTATGGGTATCCTTGGGAATTTCCACATAGTGGTTTGACTGGTAGACCAGCATGGTGTCCTTCTTCTTGGAGTCGGACTGGTCGCAATCACCCTTGATCTGTCCCTGGGTCTTGCCGGTGACTTTCATGTACGCGGTCAGAGCCATGATACTACCTCCGTGATGCGTTGATTATTTCTTGTCCAGCTTGCCGACCAAGGACAGGGTGAACGAAGCGCCCATGTACTTGAAGTGCGGTCTGGCCAGCAGAGTGACCGAGTAGAATCCGGGATCGCCCTCGACGTCGTGGACCTCGATCTTGGCCATGCGCAGGGGCCTGCGGGAACGCACGCTGGGCGCGGGGTTGTCCATCTCGGTGACGTACTGGCTGATCCACTTGTTGAGCTCGTCTTCCAGGTCCGAGCGCTCCTTCCAGGTGCCGATGTTCTCGCGCTGGATCACCTTGATGTAGTGGGCCAGGCGATTCATGATGAACATGTAGGGCAGTTGGGTGGAGAGCTTGTAGTTGAGCTCGGCCTCCTTGCCTTCCTTGGAGATGCCGAAATACTTGGGCTTCTGCACGGAGTTGGCGGAGAAGAAGGCCGCGTTGTCGGAGTTCTTGCGCATGGTCAGGGCGATGAAGCCCTGTTCGGCCAGCTCGAACTCGCGGCGTTCGCTGATGAGCACCTGGGTGGGAATCTTGGTCTGGATCTCGCCCATGGCCTCGTACTGGTACAGGGGCAGGTCCTCCACCGCGCCGCCGCCCTGGGGACCGATGATGTTGGCGCACCAGCGGTACTTGGCGAAGGAGTCGGTCAGGCGCGAGGCGAAGGCGAAGGCCGCGTTGCCCCAGCAGAAGTCCTCGTCGCCGCCGGACACGTCCTCCTTGAAGTTGAAGCTCTTGGAGGGAGCGGTGTCCGGCCCGAAGGGCAGGCGCAGCAGGAACCTGGGCAGGGTGAGCCCCAGGTAGCGGGCGTCCTCGGATTCGCGCAGGGAGTTCCACTTGGTGTACTGGGGCATCTCGAAGATGGACTGCAGGTCCTTCAGGTTGGGCAGGTCCTCCCATTTCTCGATGCCGAACATGGCCGGCCCGGCGGCGGCGATGAAGGGCGCGTGAGCCATGGAGGCGACCGAGGCGCAGTATTGCAGCAGCTTCACGTCCTGGGGGCCGGGGCCGAACTCGTAGTTGGCCACCATGGCCCCGAAGGGCTGGCCGCCGAACTGGCCGTATTCGGCCGTGTACACCTGTTTGTAGAGGCCGGACTTGACCACTTCGGGGGCGTCCTCGAAGTCGCCGAGCAGGTCTTCCTTGCTGACGTTGACGAACTGGAGCCGGACGTTCTCCCGGAAGTCGGTGTGCATCACCAGGTACTTCAGCGAGCGCCAGGAGGTCTCCAGCTTGCGGAAGTCCTGGTGGTGCAGGATTTCGTTGACCTGGGAGGAGAGCTTCTGGTCCAGCTGGGAGATCATGTCGTCCACCAGCGCCCCGGAGATGCGCGCGCCCGCGCGTTCGGGCTTGACCAGCTCCTCCAGGAAGGCCTGGAGGCCTTGTTTGGTGGTGGAGAAGGCGTCGTCGGAGGGCTTGAGCTTGGTCGCCTCGACGATGTCGTCCAGGAGCGAGGCGTCCGCGGACGGCGCCGGGGCCTCCTGGGGGGCCTGCTGGGCTTGGGTCGCTTCATCGGCCATCTGTGATCCTCCTTATGAACCGATACCCAGTTCTTTGAGCAGCCGGTCGCGCAGGCCGGGGTCTTGAACCATCTCCTGAACCTTCTTGCGGAACTCGGGCACGTTGGCCAGGGGGCCCTTCAGGGCCTTGAGGGCCTCGCGCAGCTCCATGAGCTTCTGCAGCTCGGGAACCTTGGCCACGATGGCGTCGGGCTCGAAATCCTTGAGGTTGTCGAACTTGAGGTGCACGCCCAGCTCGTCCCCGTCCTTGCCGGAGACCTTGTTGGGCACGGTCATGTTGAGCTCGATGTTCTGGGCCTTGAGCACGTCGTCGAAGTTGTCCTTGTCGACGCTGATGGGCTCTCGGTTCTCCAGGGTGCGGTCATCGGCGCGGTTGGTGAAATCGCCCAACACCAAAAGCTTCAGCGGCAGTTCCACCTCTTCCTTGGCGTCGCCCGTTGCGGGCTTGTAGACGATGTTCACGCGTTCCTTGGGGGCGACGGACGCTTCCTGAGCCATGATACCCTCCTGAACGGTACTTAAAGTTTCACGGTCTGCTTTTAGCAGAATCCCAATGAATGGGAAGCTTTATTTTTCTAGCAGGATGGAAGCACCTTGCTCGGTTATGCGGCATGGGATCCGTCCCGGCCTACCCAGCGTGCCCCTCCTCCGACAGGGGAAGCCGGATGATGAACCGGGTCCCTTCGCCGGGCCGGGACTGCACCTCGATGCTGCCCCTGTGGTTCTCCGTGATGATGAAGTAGGACACCGACAGGCCGAGACCCGTGCCCTGCCCCGGGCCCTTGGTGGTATAGAACGGTTCGAATATCCGCTTCCTGACGGCCTCGTCCATGCCCGGCCCGTTGTCCTGGACCTCGATGCGGGCCATGCCTTCCTCGATCGTGGTGCGCAGGGCGATGCGCGGAGGGGAAGCCTGCCCGGCGTTTTCCGCCATGGCCTGGGCCGCGTTTCTGAGGAGGTTCATCACCACCTGTTCGATTTGAGTGGCCGTGCAGGGAACCAGGGGCATGCCCTGGTCGAAATCGCGCTCGATGGCGATCTTGCGGAAGTCGTACTTCTTCTTGAGGTCGTAGTCGTTGGCGCAGAGCTCCACCGCCTTGTCCAGCAGGCCGTTCAAGTCCACCAGAGCCCGGTTGGACTCGGTCTTGCGGCTGAACTCCAGCATGCTGGAGACGATCTTGGCCGCCCTGGCCCCGGCGTCGCGCACGCCCTGCAGCAGCGAATTCACCTCCCTCGCCCCCAGGAAGGCTTTGATGGCCTCGAAAGGACATCCCGCCGCCTCGGCCGCGGCCAGGTTGGCCGGGGAATCCTTGGACAGGCGGTTCTGCACCACCTGGATGCTCTGCAGGACGGCGGAGAGCGGGTTGTTGATCTCGTGGGCCATGCCCGCGGCCAGCCCCCCGACGCTCATCATCTTCTCGGTCTGGACCATGATCTCCTGCATGCGCTTGCGCTCGGTGACGTCGCGGATCACGCCCACCACGTACTTCTTTTGCCCCGCGTCCACGTACCGGGTCTTCTTGGTCAGAAGCGCGAGCGGGCGGCCGGAGGGGTCGGTGAACTGCTCTTCGGTGATGTCCATCTCGCCCGTCTCCAGCACGAATTTGTCGCGGGAGATGAACAGCTGCGCCTGCCTCTCCGGCAGGAAGTCGTGGTCGGTTTTCCCGACCACCTCGCCGCGCGGTTTTCCCGCCAGCACGCACAGGGCCGTGTTGGCCAGGACGTAACGATGGTTCTCGTCCTTGACGAAAACGGGGTCCGGGATGTTGTCCACGATCTGCGCCAGGAACTCCCGGGAGCCACGCAGCTGCTGTTCGCTTTCCCTCAAGGCGTCCTCGGCGGACTTGCGTTCGGCGATCTCCGCCTCCAGGCGGGCGTTGGCCGTCTGGAGTTCCGAGGTCCGTTCCGCCACCAGATCCTCCAGGTGGTCCTTGTGCCGCTGGAGTTCGGCCTTGGCGGCCTCAAGCTGCGCCGGGCTCGGGATGAGCATGGCCTTGGGAAGCAGCGGAAACAGCAGCAAGGCCGTCACCAGGGAAAAGAACGCGGTGGCCGCCTTGACCCAGCCCTCCAGCCAGTAGTCCGGCGTCCAGATGGTCCAGATGGCCATGAGGTGGGTGGTGCCGCAGCTGACGATGAACAGCGCGAAGAGCAGAAACATGGCCGGAAACGGCACGTCGGAACGCTTGCGGACGAAATAGAAGATGGCCACGGGAATGAGGTAGTACGACAACCCGGTCACGAAATCGGACACCGTATGCAGCGCGATGAGGTCCGGCTGCCAGAGGAAACAATGCCCGTGGGGCTCGAATCCCATGAAGGTCGGCTGGCCGTGCGCGTGTTCCATCACAGCTCCTCCCTGTCCTGAAGAGCGCCCGTCCGCGCAGGCCGGACGCCCTCCCCGAGTGCGGTTTGCCCATGGCACTTCCCGCAGGACGCCCGGGGACTCTCCCGCGTGTATCCGTCGATCCTGGAGTGCATGATCCCCAGGTGGCAATCCGTGCAGGCGACGCCCGGGCCGGACGCGTGGACCGCGTGCAGGTCCGGCCCCGGGGCGTTGACCGCCCTGCCCGCCACTGCCGCGTCGGACCGGCCCGGGTCATGGCAGGAGCCGCAGCCCCTCCCGGTGTGGCAGTCCACGCAGGGCGCACGCTGGTGCGCCGACCTGCGGTGCGAGACGTATTGCGCGCTCATGACGTGGCATGAGGAGCAGAAGGACGGACTGGCCAGAAACGAGGCGCCCTGTCGCACGGAAAGGAAGAGCGCCGCCGCTGCGGCGCAGACCACCGCGATCAGTTTGCGCGGGCGAGGCCCGCCCCAGTCGCTCGCTCGGCCCATGTTTCTTTCCGCAGCGCCCGGATTACGGGTTCTTCCGGGCGGTCTGCGCCGCCGGAGCCTCGTAGTGCCTCTTGACGCGTGCCTGGAGATAGGCTTCCAGCACGGCGGGAGGCTGCTTCCCGTGATAATGGCACGCATTGCAGGAATTCGGCTGCCTGTCCACGTCGCCGCTCCCGAGTTCCACGGTGGCCGCCGGTCGCACGGGCTGGAAGCGATGGGAGGCCAGCTCGCCGCCGGAGGCAAGGCCGGCCGTGAGCGGCATGTGACAGGCCCGGCAGTTGCCGTTGTCGTGGATGGCGTGGGTCAGGGTCCTCTCCCCGGCGCCGGCCGGATGGCACGAGCGGCACAGGGAGTTTCCCGTCAGGCGCAGGCTCGAGGCGTTGTTCTCCGAGGCCTTGTGCGGATTGTGGCAGGACCAGCATTTCACGCCCCGTTCGTACATGGTGGAGGTGACGAAATCGGCATACTGCTGGCGGTTGGCCCGGGAGGATCCGTCCGGCCAGAAATAGCGCGCGTCGTCCCTCTTGACCTCGGCGAAACCGTGACGGAAGTCGCCTCCGGGCTCGACGCCCGGGGGATACGCCCTGCCGTCCGAGGATGTTCCCCTGGTGTGGCACCGCCCGCAGACCATGGCGGCCCGCGCCTCTTCGGGGACGCTGCCGGGATTGAAGATGGTGTCTGGTTTTTCGGGATTCTTGGCGTTCGCATGGCGCGCACCCGGGCCGTGGCAGGCCTCGCAGCCGATGGCGTCCTCGCTCCAGGTCTTCACGCCGCCTCCCTGTGCGCCTGCCTGGCCCAAGCCGGTGACGTGGCACCCGGCGCAGTCGCGCAGCCAGTCGTCCGTGGCCCCGTCCGGCCCCTGCGGCGAACTCCAGCGCCCGTCCCGGACGTTCCACTGCACGGGCGGCACGCAGAGCTTCCCCTCCCGCGACACGGCCACGTACATCTGGCGGCGCGCTCCGCCCAGCACGTAGGCCACGGATTGGTCCTCGCGGGAGCGTCCCCCCTGCTCGAGGGAGACGAAGCGCCGGCCGTCCTTCTCGTGCATGCGCGCGGCCAGGCCCTCCGGCAGGTCCAGGACGCCGGCCCGGGAGAAATCCCCCACCACGCTCCTGTTGTCCGGCTCGGCAAGCATGTTGGCGTGCTTGGTCCCTCGCCACGAGTGGTAATTGCGGGCATGGCAGGTCCCGCAGCGTTGCGAGCCGACGTATTCCGAGGAGGCCGCGCGCTCCCCCCCGGCGGACATCGGGGGCGCGGGCGCATCGGCATTGCGCGAGCATCCGGCCGGTCCAACAACGCATACAGCAAGAAACACGAGCAGGCTCTTCAAGTCGTAACGCATGCGCCCCTCTTCGCTTGTGCGGCCACGCCATGTCCTGGCCGGTCTGTGACGAGAATCCGGATATGTCAGCGGGATCCGCATATCACGGAACTTCCGCCAGGGGCAATGAATAGGACTTCCATGCCCGGACAAGACTGAAGACAAGGGGAAAGCCGCGCGGCCGGCACGGCCGCGCGGGAAAAACCGGAGCCTGGCTCAGCGGTTGGGGCGTTCCTTCACGGTGCGGAGGGCCCGGCGGATGGCGGATTCGATGTGGCTGTCCTTGACGGGTTCGGAGAGGACGATGGTGCCCAGCTGGCGGTAGCGCGAGGGCAGCAGGTTGAGCGTGAGGGCGTAGACGTCCTGGATGTCCAGGGGGTCGGTGACGCCAGCCCCGTCCTCGGCGAGGACTTTATCCAGCAGCCGGGCCACGCGGAGCTCGTTCTTGTTGCGTATCTTCGCCAGGTCCACGCCGCCCACGACCAGATGAGCATCACTCATGGCACACCGCCTCCATTTCGTATGGCTGTCCGTCATTTCAAACCCTAACAGACTCCCGTCCGTCTTTGAACTCCCATTTTTCGTATCCGGCACCTTTACATCACCGGGATGTACTATATTGTTCGTAGCCGTATGCACCTGCCTTGAGCCTGCGGGATGACCGGAGTCCCGGTCAGTTTTCCGTACCCGCCAGAAAGGAGGCCCCCTTGAAACGATCCATCACCGTGAAACTCATGCTGGGGACGTTCGTGATCATCCTGCTGCCCATGATCGCGATCTTTCTGCTTACGTCGGGGAACATCTCCACGCTCTCGCGCGACAACTTCACCCAGGCCGCCACCGCGGAACTCCGCCAGGCCAGCAACGTGGTGGCCTCCTTCCTGGGAGAGGCCAAGCTCAACATCACCATGGCCGCCTCGCTCCCGGTGAACAAGCGGATCGAGGAACTCAAGACCACCTTCGTGGGCACCTCCGAGGCGACCCTGGCCAAGGTCTGGCCGGACGACGAGGCCGGACGGCTCATGTACGAGGCGTTCGGCCCCCTGCGCGAGTCGCATCCGGACTATCTCGCCATCTACACTGGCAACCGCGACGGCAAGTACATCATCAACCATAAGGACACGGGCAAGAAGCAGCCCGCCGGGTTCGACCCGCGCCAGCGCCCCTGGTGGAAGAGCGCCATGGCCACCCCGCGCGAGGCCGTGGTCACCCCCGCCTACGAGGCCGTGGACAAGACCCCCATGATTAGCGTCTGCAAGGCCATCCTCGACGCCAAGGGGGACATCCTGGGCATCTCGGCCATGGACATCACCCTGACCCAGATCACCGACCTCATCAAAAAGGTCCGCATCGGGCGCACCGGGTACGTGATTCTCGTCCAGGACGACGGCGTGGTCATCTCCGACCCCAAGAAGCCCGAGCACAACTTCAAGAAGATCGCGGAGATCGGCAACGACTCCCTGGCGGCCTTCTTCAAGTCCGGCTCGGCCACCGGCTCCGTGAACGTTGGAGGGACGGCCTACAGCGCCGCCGCCTACACCTCGCCCGAACTCAAATGGCGCTTCATCGGCCTCATCGAGGAAAGCGAGCTCATGGAGCCCGTGTCCGCCGCGGTGACGCCCATCGCGGGCGTAGCCCTGGCCAGCATGGCCGCCATGGGGCTCGGCATCTGGATTCTCACCCGGCGCATCGTCATCCGGCCCCTCAACCGGGTGAACGCCTTCCTGGGGGACATCTCCAAGGGCAGCTACGGGCGCATCGAGCACCGCAGCACCGACGAGATCGGCTCCATCTTCGACGCCCTGAACACCATGAGCGCCACGCTGAGGAACAACATCGCCGAGATCGAGGCCAGGACCGCCGACGCCCAGGACAAGGCCCATGCCGCCCGCCTGGCCACCGACGAGGCCGAGTCGGCCAAGCTCCAGGCGGAACGGGCCAGGGCCGAAGGCATGCTCGACGCCGCACACCGGCTGGAGGAAGTCGCCCACGAACTCAGCGCCGCCGTGGGCTCCCTCGCTGATCATTCCGCGGACATCCGCCAGGGCACCGATGTGCAGCGCGAACGCATTTCCTCCACGGCCACGGCCATGGAGGAAATGAACTCCACCGTGCTGGAGGTGGCCCGCAACGCCTCCAACGCCGCCCAGCAGGGCAAGGACGCCCGCGACAAGGCCAGCCTCGGCGCGCAGGTGGTGGCGAAATCACTCGAAGCCATGCGCGAAACCCAGCGCAAGACCACCGCCCTGCGCGAATCCATGAACCAGCTGGACTCCCAGGCCCAGGCCATCGGCAAGATCATGACCACCATCGAGGACATAGCCGACCAGACCAACCTCCTGGCCTTGAACGCCGCCATCGAGGCGGCCCGCGCCGGAGAGGCCGGGCGAGGCTTCGCCGTGGTGGCCGACGAGGTGCGCAAGCTGGCCGAAAAGACCATGGTGGCCACCAAGGAAGTGGGCGAGTCCATCCAGTCGATCCAGCGCGTGGCCGGGGAGAATGTGCGCTCAGTGGAAGCGGCGGTCGCCGATCTGGACCAGGCCGCCAACCTGGCCGGAGAATCCGGTTCCGCCCTGGGAGAGATCGTCTCCAGCACCGACGATTCGGCGGGGCAGATCCAGTCCATCGCCACAGCCGCCGAGGAGCAGTCCGCCACGTCCGAGGAGATCAACCGGTCCGTGGACGAGATCAACGCCATCGCCGTGCGCACCGACGAGCACGTCAACGCCTCGCTCGGGGCGCTCCAGGACCTGGAAGCCCAGGCCGCCGCCCTGGCGCAGTTGATAGACCAGCTCAAGCGTCAGGCCGGGGGGACCCGGGCGCTGGGCGTTTAAGGAAGACAAAAAAGCAGGGAGCGCGCAAAGCGCGCTCCCTGCATATTGGTCAAACTTCACATCGATCGGCGCGAAGCTATTGGGGATTCCAAAGGGTCCCCGTCCCTTTGGCCGCCGGAGGCATCTTAACTCTTCGCCTTCTCGTGCCACTTCCAGGCGGTGCCGACAATCGTCTCGATATCCCCGTACTGCGGCTTCCAGCCGAGCAGCTTGTAGGCCTTGTCGGCGTAGGCGTAGAGGCCCGGCGGGTCGCCGGGGCGGCGCGGGCCTTCCTTCACGGGCGTGGCCTTGCCGGACACCTTCTCCACCGCCCGGATGACCTCGCGCACGGTCTGGCCGTTGCCGGTGCCCAGGTTCACCACCAGGCTCTCGTCCTTGTCCTGGAGGTATTCCAGGGCCTGGATGTGCGCCACGGCAAGGTCCGCCACGTGGATATAGTCGCGGATGCAGGTGCCGTCCGGGGTGTCGTAGTCGGTGCCGTAGATTTCCACGTTGCCGCGCTTGCCCTGGGTGGCGGCGATGACCAGCGGAATCAGGTGCGTCTCGGGATCGTGCTCCTCGCCGATCTCACAGTCAGGGTCGGCCCCGGCGGCGTTGAAATACCTGAGCGCGGCGTGGCGGATGCCATAGGCGGTATCGAAGTCCTTGAGGGTCTGCTCCATCATGAGTTTGGTCCAGCCGTAGGGATTGATGGGCTTCTGCGGATGGTCCTCGCGCAAGGGCAGCTCGCTCGGCACGCCGTAGGTGGCGCAGGTGCTGGAGAACACGATGTTCTTGCACTTGGCGCGGCGCATGGCCGAGAGCAGCGAGAGCGTCCCCATGACGTTGTTGCGGTAGTACTTCTCCGGGTCGGCCACAGACTCGCCCACATAGGCGAAAGCCGCGAAGTGCAGCACGGCCAGGGGGGCGTACTGCTTGAACACCGCATCCAGGGTCTCGCCGTCCAGGATGTCGCCCTTGATGAGCGGCCCCCATTTGACGGCCCACTCGTGACCATAGACCATGTTGTCGAAGGTTATGGGCTGGTATCCGGCCTGCTTCAAGGCCTTGCAGGTGTGGGAGCCGATGTAGCCCGCCCCGCCCGTCACCAGGATATTGCCTTTCATTCTTGCGCTCCCGCGTTGTCCACGGCCCGGCCGAGCACGGCGGTCCTGCCGGTGGCGGCCATGGTCAGTTCTCTATAGAAATTGATCACTTCCACGCTCAGCGTGATTTCCTGCCCGGGCTTAAGCGCGTCCACGCCCAGAAGCTTCGCCGGGATGAGCCCCTCAACCTGGATGTGCGGCAGGGGCTTGTCCAGGGCCTGCACCAGCCCGGGGTCGTCGATGCGCTCCACCGGCGCGCCGTTCTCGTAGCGCCACAGCTGCGGCTTGAGCTCGAAGCGTCCTGGCCAGACCGAGTGGGGCCTGGGGATCAGGTGCACGGCGAAATGCCGCGCGCCGGCCCCGGCATCGAGCGTTATATGGATTTGGTAGGTCTCGGACAAGGGATACTCGCCGCTGTAGTCCAGGAGCGCGAGGTCCACGTAGTTGCCCGCGATGTTGGCGAAATAGAGGCCGTTCTCGTCCCAGGCCAAGTGCACGTCCCCGAAGGGCGCGTAGGGCTTGGGCGTGGCGAATCCGGTCAGGCGTGTCCGGGCCTTGTCCGGCCAGTCCAGGAGGGAGCCGTCCGTCAGGCTCTTGGGCGCGGAGGACTTGAGGAGGACCAGCGGACCGTTGCCGCTTCCGTTGCCGTTGAGCTTGGCGGTCCAGCGGCTGGCGGCATGGATGGCCGGAATCAGCGGATTGAGTGCGGAGAAGGCGGCGGTGAGCAACTCGTAGGGCTTGTTGTGGATGTCCACCAGCCCCATGTTGAAGTCCTCGCCGTCGCTGCGCCCTCCGGTGGGTTCGTCGGAGTACTGGAACCAGTGCACGCCGGCCACGTTGGGGAAGGAGGCGAAGTTCTTCATGGCCGCCGTGGCCCCCTTGGCGCGCTCCTCCTGAGTGGCCACATGCATGAGGTGGCCGTTGTTCAAATTGCCGCTGCGGTTGTCGGCGGCAGCGAAGAAGTATTCCGAGATGAGCACCGGCGAGCCCGAAAGCCTGTGCAGCCCCTCGAAGTAGTACGGAGCCACCCAGCCGTCCTCGCAGTCAACGTTGTAGTTGGTGGAGAGCACGTCCACGAAGCCCTTCTGGGCCAGCACCGCGTCCTGGTTGTAGTAGAGCGGCAGCCTGTCGCCCACCACCAGGGCCTTGGGGTCGGCCTTGCGCATGGCCCGGAAGGCCAGCTCGTAATAGCGCCGGGCGATCTCATAGGTGAACTTGCCGATCACCTTGATGCCCTGGCCGCCGGGGCGCAGCTTGAGCGCCGCGCCGTCGTCCTTGAGCTTCTCGAAGGAGTCGAAGCCCTGTGCGGGCACGAAGTCCTTCAGGAGTTTCTCCCACTTGCCGTCATAGGTGTCGTACAGGAGCTGCCACAGCACCCGCTTGGACGAGAAGGCCCAGCCGCGCTCTAGGTGCCACAGGAACAGCGGGGAGTTCCACCAGCCCACCTCGTTGTCCGTGAAGAAGCCCATCACACGCGGGTTGTCTTTGTACTTGGCCACGATCTCGCGGGCGATCTCGTCGGCGGCGTCCTGCATGGACGGGTCGAAGATGTCGTACCAGTGGAGCTTGGAGTTTCGCCCCAGGTCGATCTCCGGAATCACCGGGAAGTTCATGACGGCCGACACGTCGGACCAGCCGCCCGAGGTGTTGAAGCCCCAGGCCGTGAGGCGCGCCTGGGTGTCACGGCCCCACTCTTCCAGGCTCGGATAGAACCGTTGCCAGTAGTAGGCGCGCTCTCCCTTGGCCTTGTCGTCGGCCGAGCCGCCGCTTGTGTTGTTCACGCCGAGCGAGAAGAACCGCGCGCCTTCGGGAGTGACCAGCCACTTGACGCCGTCCTGCTCGGTGACGGACCAGCCGCGCGCGAAAGACAAGGACGGCAGGAGAAGCACGAAGGCAAGAATGAGAAGGAAGCGGGATGTGGCTCCGCCCCAACCCCCGGCAGGGCACCGCCCTGCAACCGCCAGGGGGATGATCCCCCTGGACCCCGCAAGTATTTTACGTCTCACGTGATGATCCGATATTGTCGCTATTCCATGGCTTCCGTCAGAAGCTTGCCCAGCACCTTGTCCGAGTCGAACCACTCTTTGGCGAACGCCTTCGCCGCCTTGGAGTGCTTCTCCCAGTCCGAGCGCACGGCCTCGATCCCGGCCAGGGCCTCGTCCTCCGTATTGAAGGCCAGCACGCCCTCGCCCACGGGCATGAACCGGGAGAAACCGGTGTCCTGCACCACGCAGGGCCGCCCGGCCGCCAGATAGCAGCTGCTGCGGCAGGAGAACCAGCCGCTCTTCGACGCCACGTAGGCGTTCTTGGCCATGGAGAACTCGGCGAAGCTGTCCCAGATGTAGTCGCGGTAGAGCCAAGGCGTGGTGGACTTGGCGAAGCCGTCCTCCAGCTTCCAGCCCTTCTCCTCGAGCATTTCGCGCGGCGGCCTGCCCTGCCCCAGGGCCAGCTCCAGAGTGGCTTTGGTCTTTTGCGGCAGGTCGATGAAGCGCAAGAATTCCGTGTTCTTGCCGCCGTACTGCACGCCGTCGATCACCGGGCCGGACTCCTTGGGCTGCCAGGAGAGCACCGTGGTGAAGGCGTCGGACGCGGGCTTGCGCGGCGTGTCCCAGCACGAGAGCACCATGGGCTGGCGCGTAGGATGCCAGTCGAACACGCCCTTAGGGATGAGACAGCCATCTTTCCCGAAGTTCTCGGCGAAGCTGAAGAAACGGTCGTGCATCTTCATGTGCTCGATATTCTTCACGTCCTTTTCCGAGGCCGTGCCCGCGAGATAGTCCGGGATTCCCGCCTGGGTGTACATGGGGTCGGAGTCGATGAGCACCTTCACGGGGATGGACTGGTACTCCTCGCGCAGCCACAGGGTGGTGGAGATGTTGAACACCACGTCGGCGCGCTTCACCACGTCGGAGAGCTGCTCGCGCGACAGGCCGTGGAAGTTGTCGCCGGGGTCGCGCACGCAGAAGCGCTTGGCGAGATCGGGATCAAGCGCCGCCAGGTAATCCGTCAGGTACTTGATATGATACGAGTAGTCTTCGGTGAAGGTGACGTTGAACGGGTCGTAGGCCCAGCCGCCGGTGTCTTCCAGGTAATAGACGTCGTGGCCGAGCTTGTGGAAGCCGTGCAGGTACTGGATGTAGTCCCAGGCGACTCCGCCCAGGGGGTAGGTGCAGGCAAGGCCGGAGACGATGACGGTGCGTTTTTTCATGGCGATTACGGCCTATAGTGTTGTTTTGCGGGCTTGAAGGGATGGATGTCGAAATTGGAGTCCACTTCCACAAACACCTCGCCGCTTGTGCCCATGTACCTGGCCACGGCGGCGGCGATGTAGGGCATGGCCTTGGCCATGTCGCTGGTGGGCCCCTTGCTGGCCACGTGGATCTTCCAGACCACGTTCTGGGGATCATTCGCCTTGTAGCGGGCCATGTCCACGGCCTCCACCACCACGTCGCGGGTGTACTCCGAGAAGAACAGCTGTTGCGGGGCGAGGCCCGGCGTGCGGGGATGGAAGTTGTCGAAGGGGGCGCGGCTGGATTCGGTGACGTGATAGGCCAGATACAGGCCCAGGTCGGCTTCCTCGATGGAGGCCGCGCGCTGGTAGCCCTTGGCCTCCACGGCCTTGGCCAACTCCTCGCAGGCGGCCTTGAACTGGGTGTCGCCGGGCTTAACTTCCATGACGCCCTGGAGCACCACGAAGCGCTTTCCATAGGTGACGCGCTCGGCGTAGGCGTCCAAGTGCAAGGTGTATTTGGCCCCGCCGCCCGTGCCGCCGCAGCCGGCAAGGCCTGCGGCCAGGACCATGAGCGCCAGGACCCGCAGCGGCCATGCCGGACGGGTTAGCCCGACAGCGCCGGATGCCCGGCGCGCAATGGGGTTGGAAATCGCAAGCCAACGGCTGGAATGGTTCATGGCGTTCCCCTCGCGAAGTGTCGGCCGCAACGGTGATCCGGGCTATGCCTTACCTACGGGGCTTCCTCGGCGGGCTGCGCCGCCTTCTTGCCCCGCTCCTTGAGCGGCGCGAACTGGAGCGCGTGCAGCCTCGCGAACTCGCCGCCCAGGTCCAGTAGCTCCTGGAACGTGCCCATCTCCCAGACTTTCTTGTCCTTGATGACCAGAATGAGGTCCGCCCGGCGCATCATGGAGAGGCGGTGGGCGATGACGAAGGTGGTCCGGTTCTGCATGAGGCGGTCCAGGCTCTCCATGATGAGGGCCTCGGTCCCGGCGTCCAGGGCGGAGGTGGGTTCGTCCAGGATGAGCAAGGGGGCGTTCTTGAGAAGCGCCCTGGCGATGGCCAGGCGCTGGCGCTGGCCGCCGGACAGGTTGGAGCCGCGCTCGTCAAGCTTGGTGTCGTAGCCGTCGACCATGGTCGCGATGAACTCGTCGGCGTTGGCCATCCTGGCCGCCTGGACCACTTCCTCGCGGGTGGCGTTCTTTTTGCCGTAGGCGATGTTATCGTGCACGCTCATGGGGAAGAGGTGCGTGTCCTGCAGCACGATGGCCACCTGCTGCCGCAGGCTCTTGAGCGTCACGGACTTGAGGTTCTGGCCGTCGATGGTGATGGCGCCCTTCTGCGGGTCGTAGAAGCGCAGCAAAAGGCTTATGAGCGAGGTCTTGCCCGCGCCGGTCTGCCCCACAACGGCCACGGTGGACCCGCCGGGGCAGGAGAAGCTCACGTCGTTCAAAACCGGGCGCTCGGGGTCGTAACCGAAGGTGACGTTCTCGAACGACACCGCTCCCTTGGCGATGGCCAAGGGCCTTGCGTCCGGGGCCTCGGGCACGGACTTGTCCTCGGCCAGCACGTCCAGCACCCGCCTCGCCTGGGCCATGGAGCCGCGAATGGCGCCCATGGTGTTGGCGATGTTGTTGAGCGGCGTGTACAGCGAGGCCAAGTAGCCCAAAAAGATCAGCAGCTCGCCCGTGGTGAGGTCGCCCTCAAGCACGTGCAGCGCGCCCACGTAGAGCACGTAGGCCGTGCCCGCGGCGGTGATGGCCCCGATGACCCAGCCGTAGGCGGTCTGGAGCGAATAGAGCGAGAGCTTGCGGTCGAAGCTGTGCTGGCTCTCGGTGACAAAGCGCTTGCGCTCCTCGTCCTCGCGGGCGAACGCCTGCACCAGCGAAATGGAGTTGAAGATGTTCTCCACCGTGGAATAGACCTGGGACTCCTTCATGTGGGTCTCGTAGGTCAGGTTGCCGATCTTCTTGGTCACGGCGGAGATGGCCAGGATCAGAAGCGGCACCACGGCCATGGCGTACAAGGTCAGTTCCCAGTCGATGCCCAGCAGCACGAAGAACATGCCCGCCAGGAGCACCACGCTGGTCAGCGTGGTGAACACGCCGTTCATGAGCAGCGTCTGCACCGAGTAGGTGTCGCCCATGAGGCGATAGAGCAGGTCGCCGGTGGGGCGCGTCTGGTGGAACAGGAGCGACTGGCGCTGCAGATGGTCGAAGAGTTCGCAGCGGAAGTCCTGCACCATGTCCTGGCCCATCTTGATGGTCAGGTAGTTGTTGGTCAGCTGCACGAAGCCGGTGAGGAAATGGATGGCCACCAGGGACACGGCCACGATGGCCAGCTGGGCGGCCGCGCTCATCACGTCGGTGGAGACGGAGAATCCCCAGAACGTGAGCGGCTGGTGGGCGATGACCTGGTCAACGGCAAGCTTGAGCGGCCAGGGCTTGAGCAGTTCCAGCGCGCTCTGCACGCCGACCATGCCCAGACAGAACAGGAAGAGCAGCGTGTAGGGCCGCAGATACCCAAGGAGCTTCAGGAAAACGGCCATGTTCGTAGGGGGATGAAAGTTGTTCGACCGAACTCGGGCCGAAGAGGCACATGCCTCTCCGGCCCGGCAGGGTCATACGCGAGTGCGTTTAGGATGTCATCAACTACTGCAGGGGCGCGTCCACGCTGGCGCGGGAGGAGCGGGCCTCCTCGCGGGGGGCGTCCTCGGCGGCGGCCACGGTTTCAGCAGTCTCGGCGGCGGCGCCAACGGTTTCCTTCACGGCCACGGCCTGGTCCTTGGAGTCGACGGCCTCAGCGGCAGCGGCCTTCTTGGCGGTCTCGGGCTCGGACAGCGAGCAACCGGGCTTGCAGGTCATCAGGTGCTGGGCCAGCTTGGTGACCATGGAGGCCGCACTGGACACGCTCTTGGCGGTCCACAGGGCGGACAGCAGGGCCGCCCCGCCGCAGGCAGCGGCCGGAATGAGCGCCTTGAAGGCCAGGCAGGAGAGTCCGGCCGCCAGGCACACGCCGGTCAGGGCGAAGGCGAAGCCGGTGGGCACGATGGTTCCGGCCAGGCGCACGAACCGCTTGTCCCCGCCGTGGTGTTCCACGGTGGCGCGCAGCTTCATGGCGGTCATGAGACCGGGCTGCACGCGCAGGTCCCAGGGCGCGGTGTGGGAGGACGAGTAGCCCGAGTCGGTGGAGTGGCTCACGTTCAGGGTGCGCAGCACGCGCAGGATGTGGTCCAGCACGTCCTCGCGCTCGAGCGAGGCGTTGTTCCAGAAGAAGCGGTGGAACTTGAAGCCGCGGCGGAAGATGGACGCGGTGTCCTTCACCTTCTGCCAGATGGTGTACTTGGGCAGATTGGCTTCCTCGGGCAGGCCGAGCACCGCCATATTGCCGCGGGTGGCGCCCTTGCGGCCGGCGCGGCGCAGGTCCATCAGCGTCTGGTAGCGGGCCTTGCCGCGCACCCAGGGCTGGGCCAGGGTCAGCAGGGCAATGACCACCCGGGAGAGGAAGTTGTCGTGGCTCTTGGGCAGCTTGGCCTGGGCGGCGCGGTGGCCGACGAAGGCGAAGGTGGTGAGCAGCATGGCCGCGCCCACGGCGAACAGGGGAGCGAAGGCGAAGCCCGCGGCAAGCATCCCGAACGCGCCCATCATCCACTCGAAGGAGAGCGGCAGGTAGGCCACCAGGCTTCCCTTGGGCTCGTACAGGGTCTGGAACAGGCCCGAGCCGAACACGCCGTGGTAGATCACCGGGCGGGTGGAGAGCAGCGCGCCGGAGATGTCGCCGTAGATGCGGCCGGCCCAGCGGGAGTTGCCCAGCACGTTGAAGCGCTGCGGGTGCTTGGGCATGAGCAGCGCCTCGGCGCGGCCGTAACCCTTCTGCTGCTTCATGTAGGCCTTGATGGTGTTGCGGCGGTGGTGCCAGACCATCATGCCCGCGTGGAAGCCGATGGTGTGGCCCATGTCCATGAGCCTCCAGCACAGGTCCACGTCGTCGCCCGCGGCGCGGTAGGTGGCGTCGAAGCCGCCGGTGGCCAGCAGGTGTTCCTTGCGGTAGGCCATGTTGCAGCCGGGGATGTGCTCGGCGACCTCGTCGGTGACCAGCACGTGGGTGGGCGCTCCGGGGGACACGGCCACGCAGGCGGCGGTGCGGTTGTCCTCGGGAGGGGGCAGGTTGGGGCCGCCGATGGCCGCGAAGCGGTTGTCCTGGAAGGCCCAGGCCATGTAGGTCAGCCAGTGGGGATCCACGTAGCAGTCGGAGTCGGTGTAGGCCACGATCTCGCCCTTGGAGGCGTACATGCCAACGTTGCGCGCGGCCGACAGGCCCAGGTTGGGCTGGTGGATCACGTGGATGAAGGGGAACTTGGCGGCGTACTTGTCGCTGATCTCCCCGGTCTTGTCGGTGGAGCCGTCGTCCACCACGATCACTTCGAAGTTGGGGTATTCCACGTGCTGGAAGCTGGCCAGGCAGCCTTCCATGGTGGAGTCGGCGTTGTAGGCGCAGACCACCACGGAGATCATGGGCTGGTAGGCGGGCAGCGGCGGCAGCGGATTGGCGTAGGCGCGGGCCACGGCCTCGAAGGCGGCCTTGGGCTTGCGCTCGGCGTCCACGATGCCGAACTTCCAGTCCTCGATCAAGTGCCCGCCGGTGTACCACTCGTCGGTCCAGGCGAAGACCATGGTGCCGGACACGCCCTCTTCAAAGGAGGCGCGCACCTGCCAGTCGAGGAAGTCGGCCTGGGCGGCCTCGCCGTGGCGCAGGGAGTCCATGCCGAACTCGGACAGCACCAGCGGGATGTCGCAGGCCACGTTCTGCAGCCGCTTCACGTAGGAGCGGAAGCTCTTCTCCTCGTGCAGGTAAACGTTGAAGCACAGGAAATCCAGGAAGGGCAGCTTCAGGTATTCCGTGGAGGGGTAGTTGGCGTAGGTGACCAGGCCCGTGGGGTCTTCCTGGCGCACGATGGAGGCCAGCTTCGCCAGGAACTTCTCCACCTTCTTGGCGCCGCTCCAGCGCACGATGTGGCTGGGGATCTCGTTGCCGATCAGGTAGGCGAGCAGGGCCGGGTGCCCGGCGCAGGCGCGGGCGGCCTCGCGCATGGTGTTTTTGATGGATTCCTTCACTTCCCACTGGTCCAGGAAGCACAGGTGCTGGGGCCAGGGGATGCCCACCATGACGTGGATGCCGGCGCGGGCGGCGGTGTCCAGGAACCACTTGGGGGGGACGTAGTACACGCGGATGGTGTTCACGCCGATGGTGCGCATCAGGCGGAAATCCTCGGCCACGCGTTCGGGCTCGGGCAGGGGCTCGCCGTTCTCGTTCTCGGGGAACGGGCCGTAGGTCACGCCCTTGATGAAGAACTTCTTGTCGCCCTGGAAAAGGAAGCGCCCGTGCACACGGGGACGCTCGAAGATGCTCTGACCGGCGGAGCCGCCTTCCAACTGGAACATGGTATCCTCACCCTTTCCGGCCGCGCGGGGCCGGTTTCTCGCGGATTTCGCCTCCCGGCGCAGGTCGCTGCCTGCTTGGCCGGGGTTGGCGCACGTTCATGCGCGAGAAGCGGAAAGCAATCCATGTGCCAGTTGGCTGGACGCCTGGGAAGGCGCGCCAGGCGGGGATGGGACGTAGCTGGAAACGAGCCGGTTACGAAAATTGCGCACGAAGCGGTTACGATAATTTCCCTTGACGGATTTTGTGGAAATCGGACGAGATCAGAGCGTCGGCTTCAACTCCGCCATCCGGGCCGCCGTCTTGTCCAGAAGATCGAGCACCACGGGGGTGTAGGCCGCGATCCCGGCCGCGTCGCCCGCCCGGGCGGCGCGTTCCAGCTCGAAACAGGCTTCCCGCAGGGCTTCGGCCATGAGCGTGCCGCTGGCCCCCTTGAGCGAGTGCGCGTACATGACCATGGCCGTGTGGTCGCCCTCGGCCAGGGCCTTGGCGAACTTCACCCGACGCCCGGGGACCTCCTCGATGAAAACCTCGAAGACCTCGCGGATCAGCTCCCTGTCGTCTTCCATCCGCCCGAATAGCTTGTCCATATCGATCAAAACCGGTTCCATCGTACCCGCCTTCGCTAGATGGCTTCCATGAACGTATCCGTCATTCCCCAGCCACGGCCAGGGCCGGGGCCAACAGCAGCGTCACCTGCGTGCCCTGCCCCACCCGGCTGGCGATCTCCACCTGGCCGCCCCAATCCTCCACGGACCGGCGTATGAGCGCCAGGCCGAAACCGTATCCCCTGCCCTTGGTGGAAAAAAACGGGCTGAAGACCCGCTCCAGCAGTTCGCCCGGCATGCCTTTGCCCGTGTCGCGCACGCCTATGGCCACCATGGGACCGGCCATCCTGACGCTTACTTCCACCAGGCCCGCGCTGTCCATGGCCTCCACGGCGTTGGTGACCAGATGCATCACCGCGCGGCTGAGCGTGTCCTCGTGGGCGATCACCCGGGGTATCTCCCGCCCGGCCTCGAACGCGAGGTTCACTCCCTTGGGCAAAAACCCGGACTCGATCACTCCCACCACATCGCGCGCCACCTTGAGCGCGTCCACCTGCCCCGGAGTCTCCTCCCCGGGCCGGGCGAACCCGAGCATCTCCTTGAGCACCTTGTCCAGGCGCGCGGTTTCCTCCAGGATGATGCGCACCTTCTCGCGCTCCCGCTCGGTGAGGTTGGGCGACTTGAGCAGCGAGTTTGTGAACCCGCCGATGGCGAAGAGCGGATTTCGTATTTCGTGGGCCATGTAGGCGGAGAGCCGTTCCACCACGCCGATCTTCTCGGTCTGCTGGGCGCGCTTCTCGGACTCGGTGCGCGAGGTGATGTCGCGGCGCATCACCATGACGTGGCTCAGGCTCCGGGTGGTGTCGAAGATGGGGTAGGCGTATTCGCGGAAATACAGGAGCCGCCCCTCCTTGCTGACCCGGGTCTCCAGGGACTCGGCCTTTCGCCCGGTGCGAAGGGCCGTGTAGAAAGGGCAGTCCTTGGTCTCGGGATGGCAGAAGGGCATGTCGTCGCGGATGGCCTGAACGTCCCAGCAGGGGCGGCCTATGATCTCATCCTTGGCCAGCCCCCGGCGCAGGACCACGTTGCGGTTGCAGTCCGCCACGCGTCCGGCCTTGTCCAGAAGGACGATGTCCTCGGGCACCTCGTCGATGATGGCCTGCAGGAGCACCCGCTGGTTGTCCAGGTTCACCTGGCAGCGGGCGTTGATGGCCGCGAATTTGTTCAGCGCGCACAGGAAGAACGAGGCGGTGTGGTCGATGAAGATGACCGCGTCCGGCAGCGAGGCGACGATGGCCTTGGTCTTGTAACGCTTGCCCGTCAGTTCGATGAGCAGGTTGATGTCGGGATGGGCGGCCAGCATCTGCTGGTAGGTCTCGTATTGGGGGACGTCCAAAACACGTGGGTCCCTCAGCTTATCCCGTTCGGGTCCCGGTTCGCTCACCGCCACCAGGGTCATGGGGGGCAGGAACTCGCCGATGGCGGGGCTCGCGATGATGTCCAGGATGGAGAGGAACCCCGGCCCGGTGCCCATGATACCCACCTGGAAGGCGGTGTCCTCCATTTCCCAGAGGCAATATCCCTCGGGCAAGCGGTCAGCCATGCGCCCTCCCCTGCCCTTCCAGGATCAGCTCGTAGAGTTCCTTGACCGTGACGCCCCGCAGCCGGGCGGCGGCGCGCCGGGCCACGTCCTTGGGCTTGCCGCCGGCGGCCATCTCGGCCGCAAGCACCGACCGGACGTCGCCTTCGCCGGAAACAGCCGCCTCCAGCGCCGGGCCCACCACCACCGTGATCTCGCCCAGGAGCTCCAGCTCCTTGCCCGCGAAATCGGACAGGCGTCCGGGCAGGAACTCCTCGTGGGTCTTGGTCAGCTCACGGGCGATGACGCACTCGCGCTCGCCCAGAACCTCCAGGGCCACGGCCAGGGATTTACCCAGCCGGTCCTTGCGTTCGAAAAAGACCAGGGTGCACCCCGCCTGGGCGAAGCGCGCGAGCGCCTGGCGGATGTCGCCGGACTTGCGGGGCAGAAACCCGAGAAAGACGAAGGGCTGCGGAGCCAGCCCCGAGGCGCACAGCGCGGCCATCACCGCCGACGGGCCGGGCGCAGGGCGCACGGCGTGGCCCGCCTCGCGGCAGGCGCGCACCAGCAGATAGCCGGGATCGGAGAGCACGGGCGTGCCCGCGTCCGAAACCAGGGCGATCTCGGCCCCACCGGCCAGAAGCCCCAACACCTGGGGCACGCGCCCCTCCTCGTTGTGGTCGTGCATGGACAGGAAGCGCCCCGGGGCGATCCCCTGCTGCGCGAACAGGCGGGCGGTGCGGCGGGTGTCCTCGCACAGCACCAGGGCCGCGCGCGCCAGGATGTCGCGCGAGCGCGGCGCGAGGTCCTGGGCGTTGCCCAAGGGGGTGGCCACCACCCACAAAGTTCCCCTGGCGTCACTCATAGATACCCTATTCCATGGAGGAAGGATGAAAGCAAGAGCGGCCATTGACAGGGCTGGACACCGGGACTAGATGAAAAATATGGCTGATCCAGCGTATGACGTCGGGACGAACGGTCCCATCTCCGTGGCTCTCTCCAGGAGCCTCATGACCTTCAATCCGCAGACCGCGGCCATGCAGAGCTACGAGAGCCGCCCCATGACCGGCCCGCCCGTGTCCGTGAACGCCTGGACAGGCGTCTACGGCGAGATTGAAAAGGGGCGGATCATCGGCAACGTTGTGATCTAGAAAAGAATGCAACGCGGCGATTTGCGAGTACGCCGCTTTCCGCAGGCCCTCCCCAATCTCCGCCCATACGCGAGCGAGTAATCCCGATGAACATGGGCCGCGTCCCGTCTGGCGCCGTTTTCGTGCTGGTCATCATCCTGGCCTGGGTGTCCTGGCTGTTCCGGTTCGAACTCCACACGGTGGCCAGCCAGGACGGCTACGCCCTGGCGTACCGGCTGGACCGGTGGACCGGCAACGTCAGGCTGGTGGACAACGACCAGTGGTATCCCGTGGTGGAGGGCAACCCCGACGACCTGCGCGCCACTCCGAGCGCGACGGGAACACCCGGATTCGGGCTCCTCAGATAGCCTGCTCCCGGGGGATCTCCACGAGCCTCCGGGCATTTCGAACCCGCCGAGCTACCAGGGCTGCCAGCCCTTCCCCCCGCGTCCGGCGTCGGACTCGGCCTGGAACGCGTCGGGCAGATGCTCGGCGTGAAGCCGTCCGTCCCGCCTGACCACGCTGACCACGTCGAAACGGCAGGACGTGCTCCAGAGTTCCTTGGCGGACAGGTACTGCGACGCGGCCTTGACGATGCGCGAGCGCTTGCGCCGGTCCACGGCGTCGGTGCCGGAAGCCAGGCTCCCCTCGGCTCGCGTCTTCACCTCCACGAACACCAGCGTGTCGCCCTGGCGGCAGATCAGGTCCACCTCGCCCTGGCGGCAGCGGAAATTGCGCTCCAGGATGCGAAGGCCAAGCGATCCAAGCAGGCGCGCGGCCGCCTCCTCGCCGTCACGGCCCAGGATCAGATGCCCGGCGGTCACTCCCGCCCCCCGGGCGCGCCGTCCTGTCCGCCGCGTGGCCGGACCCGTTTCCGCGCGGCCCGGGACGCAATCACAGTCCCGGCAGGCATGCCTGCTCCTGCCGCGCGGAGGGCTTTTCGGGAAGCACGCCGCGAAAGGTCAGCCGGTGCTGGCGGCACGGTCCAAGCTTCACGATGGCCTCCATGTGGACCGCAGTGCCGTAGCCCTTGTGCAGGGCCAGGCCGTAGCCGGGATAGCGCCGGTCCAGGTGCTCCATGAGCCGGTCGCGGAAAGTCTTGGCCAGGATGGAGGCGGCGGAAATGGCCGGGATCAGGCTGTCGCCGTCCACAACGGCCTTCTGGGTCACGGAATGCGAGCCGAGGTAACGGGCGGGAATGATCTTGTTGCCGTCCACCGAAAGGCCCGTGGGACGGGTCTTCAGGGCGGCCACGGCGCGGGCCATGGCCTTGAACGTGGACTGCAGGATGTTGATGCGGTCGATCTCGGCGGGCCAGACGACGCCCAGCCCCCAGGCTACGGCCTGGGCCTTGATGGCCGGTTCCAGCACGGCGCGCCTGTCGGCCGTGAGCTTCTTGGAGTCGTTAAGCCCCGGCAGGTCGTAGAAGTTCGGCAGGATCACCGCTCCGGCCACCACGGGACCGGCCAGGCAGCCGCGTCCGGCCTCGTCCACTCCGGCGAGCATCAGTCCTGGCCTTTGACGGGCGGGGTGTAAGCGTTGGCGGTCACGCGGCGCTCCTTTGAAGAAAATGAGGGAATGGCTTCCCGCCGAAAGGCATCTCCCCGGCCCGCCATGAAAGACGGAGGCCGGGGAGGCTGGAAAATTCGAACGGGAACCCGCGTTCCCTGCTCAATTCTTAAAATCGTAATGGACCGGTTTGAATGAATCAAACGTTTTCTTCCGCCGGAAAACCGGCGGCGGCGCGGGTGCTTGTGGGATTTCGTTCGAGCGGACAAGACGCAGGGCGCACCTCGGAACGCTGTACCCGTTGCCCGTAAAACGAGGGGGGCGGTTCGTGCTTTTGGCGCGGCGAACGAAATAGGCCTCGCCGGCATACCGCCAGCGAGGCCTTCGAAGCGTGTGGGACAGAACTAGCTTGACCGCTTGGCGCGCTTGCGCATGAAGGCGGCCCCCACAGCGCCCATGCCCATAAGGAGCATGGTGCCGGGTTCCGGGGTGGTCACAGGGGGTTTCGGCTGGAAGGAACCGGTGAGGAACAGGTCCTCGCCACCACCGGTGAGCGAATTCATCTCGAAGAAGGCCGAGAATCGCAACCCCTTGCCGGTGTAGAGGCTCAGGTCCATGCCTGGGGCGTATACGATGAAGTCGTTTTTCCCCGATCCCTTGTTGTTGTCCACGGTAACCGTGTTGAAAGGCGCCGCGGGATTCGTAGCCGTAATTGTAGCCGGAGAAAGAACGTACGAGGCCGGGTCGAAGACATGGTCGGCGACGTTGTCGAACGACCAGTAGGCCACGACGTTGTTGGAGGCGTCGAGCAGCTTGACCACGCCGTTGACGTACAGGTTCGGCTTATCCTGGCTTTGCGACATGTCGAAATCGAAGACGGGAGTGTTCACATTGGAGCCGAAAGCCGTGTGCAGGTAGCTGACGAGATCGTCCACCATGACCGGCGCGAATGTCCCGCTCAGTCCCCAGGTGCCGCTGAAGGTGCTGCTGCCGGCGCCGTTGCCAGACGGCGTCGTCATGGGGTCCGGGAATTTGAAGCCTCCCGACACCGGGTTGTTGTTGGCTCCCCCGGCATGCGTGCCGATGACCAAATCCAGCCCGCCGACCCCGGCAGGGCCGTCGAAGCCCGTGAAGCCCCATGCGGTCAGCAGTTTCGCCGAATACGAATAGAAATCGTCATAGCGATGGGCGTACACGGTCGGATCTGGCAACACGACTGGGGCCGCCACGGATTGCTGGGCCACGAACAGTACAACCATCAGGGACATCATCACATATTTCGGGATACGCACGGCGCTGCCTCCTTTGGGAATCGCGCCAAAGAAGCAATATCCTTGCCAGAAATCGGCTTTCACCATGCGCGGCGAGGAAATTATATTATAACTGTAACACCTCTATGCGACTCACAATAAACAACATCCGCCTGACATTTCAAACAGCGAACCGATACCCCCCGACAGTGGATGCGATCTGAATTGTAAAATCTAAACCATTCAGCGTCGGGATTTTTTACAATCCTGGAAAATTAACCTCCAAACCCGGCTTTCAGAGACGCGATGCGGGTATGTTGCCGCCGGCCGCATGTGATTGCAGTGATTGGCGAGGGGGAAGGTGATCGAATGGACGAAACGCAAGTGCGCCGGCGAGGGGCGGCGCGCGCCGCAGGGAGCCGACGAGGCTTGGGCAGGAGAGTGCGCCTCGGCCTGAACGGCGCCCCCGGCAGGCTGCCACGGCCGCGAAAAACAAAACAGAGCAAGCCCCCGTGTAGGGGGCTCGCTCTGTAGATCTTTTCCCGGGCCGGGAGGCCGTTGGCCTTTCGGCCTCAGGTTCCGCCCGATCTCCCGAAAAATACTTCGGACCGGGGAACTAGTTGTTCCAGTCGTTCTTGGCCTTGATGCGCGAAGCCTTGCCCTTGAGCTTGCGCAGGTAGTACAGGCGCGAGCGGCGGACCTTGCCTTCGATGAGCACTTCGACGCGCTCGATGAAGGGGGAGAACATGGGGAAGATGCGCTCGACGCCGACGCCGTCGGACACCTTGCGCACCGTGAAGGTGCTGTCGGTGGTGCCCTTGCGCAGGCGCAGCACGGCGCCCTGGAACACCTGGATGCGTTCCTTTTCGCCTTCGAGGATGCGGAAGTGCACTTTCACCGTGTCGCCGGGCTTGAACTTGGGCATGTCCAGGCGGATATGCTCGGATTCGATCTGACGGATGATGTCCATGGCCTGTCTCCTTATGACTGGCTTCACGGGGAAGCTCAAAAAATGTCTCCAAGTATGCGGTCCGTGAGGATCGCGCAGGCGGCGCGCACCGAAAGGTGGTTGTAGCCGCCGTAGGGCCTGACCGGGGCCAGCTGTCCCTGCGTCAGGGCCAGGGCCTCGGGTGCCAGTCCCGATCCGGTGCCCAGCACCAGAAGCACCGGGCGCTCCCGCAGGGCTTCGCGGACCCGGCCCGGGGTGGTCGCCCCGTCCGGCCTGGCGCTGGTGGCCAGCACCAGGGGCTCCTGCCCCGCATGTTCCCGCACCTGATCGATGGCCTCGGCAAGCGTCGCCGTCACCCGGACCATCCCCAGCGCTTCGGCCCTGTCGGGGTTCGCGGCAGCGCCCGCTCCCATGGTCCAGTGGCCGGTGAGCGTCGCTGCGAGCGCCTGTTGGTCCTCCAGGGGAGTGACCACGGTGAATCCCGCAAGTCCATACGTTCGGGAAATGCGGGCTATATCGTGGAGGTCGAGATTGGTCAAGGAAACAGTGACGGTATGGCCCATTTTGTTCAGCACCGGCCCGTGGACCAAGGCAATGTGCAGGTTTCTGGCCAGGAGCGTGCGCGGCTTCGAAGCCAGGAACCGGCGATCCGAGGACGTGAGCGGGGCCTCGGCCAAAATTTCAGGACGCCGGGCAAGCGTCTGGGACAGGGCCTGCTCACGCCGCCAGGCGCGGACCTTGGCGTGGTCGCCGCCCAGGAGGATCTCCGGCACCGGAAGCCCCTCGTAGACCTCGGGGCGGGTATAGTGCGGATACTCCAGCAACCCCGCCGAAAAGCTCTCCTCGTCGCCGGACTCCTCCTTGCCCATGAAGCCGGGCAGGAGCCTCGCCACGGATTCGATCAGGCACAGCGAGGCCGACTCGCCCCCGGAGAGCACGTAGTCCCCGGCCGAGACCAGCTCGATGGGGAAGAGGTCCAGCAGGCGTTCGTCTATGCCCTCGTAGCGCCCGCAAAGGATGGTCAGGGCGGACTCGGCGGACAGCTCGCGGGCGAAGGACTGGTCCAGGGCGCGCCCGCGCGGGGAAAGAAGCAGGATGCGCCCGGGGGTCTCGATCGCGCGCAGGGCGCTGGCCAGCGGGTCCAGGGCCATGACCATGCCCGGGCCGCCGCCGTAGGGGCGGTCGTCCACGGACTTGTGCTTGTTGGTGGCGAAATCGCGCGGGTTCACCAGGGAGAATTCCACCAGGCCCTGCTGCCGGGCCTTGCCCATGAGGCCGCAGTTCAGCGGGGAATCGAAGAATTCCGGAAAGAGGGAAAGGATGGTGAAGCGCATCGCGAGCGTTACAGGTCCAGAAGCCCCGGCGGCGGGTCGATGACGATGCGCCGGGCTTCCGTGTCGATCTCGGGCACGGTCTCTTCGGTGGCGGGCAGGAGAATCTCCTTGCCCTCAGGCGAGCGGATCACCCACAGGTCCTGCCCGGGCACGTCCAGGAAGCCCTCCAGCACGCCCACCTTGGAGCCGTCGAGCAGCACGACGCCGAACCCCACGATCTCGTGCAGGTACACCTCGTCGTCGCCGAGCTCCGGCAGGTCCTCGGAGCGCACCACGATTTCCATGCCCCGCAGGGCGTCGGCGGCGTCGCGGTCGGCCACGCCCGCCACCGTCAGCAGGAGCCGCCCCTGGTGCGGGCGGCAGGAAAGCACTTCCACGAACCGCTCCCGCTTGCCGGGCGCACGAATGCCTATACGCCGGCCCGGCGCATACAAACGAGGGGAGTCAGCGTGGTTCGCCACACTGAACTCCCCCCGGATTCCGTGAGGTTTCACCACCTCACCGATGACCACCAATTTGGTTTGAGTCAATCCCGGGACCTCCCGGCCCTTACTCCAGGATTTCCAGCACCGAGCGCTTGCGCGCTTTGGTGGACGCCGCCCCCAAGATGGTGCGCATGGCCCTGGCCGTGCGCCCCTGCTTGCCGATGACCTTGCCCAGGTCCTCTTTGGCGACCTTGAGCTCGATCACAGACGTCTGTTCACCCTCGATTTCCTTCACCGAAACGGCATCCGGATTATCGACGAGCGAGCGGGCGACGTACTCTATCAGGTCCTTCAACATGTGGCGCCTCCGTGTTGTTGGCAGGCATCCCGGCGCCGCATCGGTCGAGGCATTGGACCTACTGCTTCACGCCGGCTTTGCGCAACAGCGCGGCCACCGTGTCGGTGGGCTGCGCGCCGCGTTCGATCCACATGGCGACCTTTTCGGCGTCCACGGTGATCTCGGCGGGGTCGGTCATCGGATTGTAGTGTCCGATGTAGTCCAGGGCGCGGCCATCACGCCTGGTGGCGCTGTCCATGGCGACGATGCGGTAAAAGGGACGCTTCTTGGAACCCATTCTGGTCAGTCTCAGCTTCATGGCCATACTCAATCACCCCCGATGAGGATATGTAACGTGTTTTCGTGTTCTGGCAACCCCGCCTTGCTCCCAACCGGGAAAAAGCGGACGCGGCCCCTAGCGCTTTTTCTTCTTTCGGCGCTTGTCCTTGTCCTTTTTCTTCTTGGTGGGGCTGCCCTTGCCGGACATGGCCTTGGCCATGCCTGCCATTCCGGGCATCCCCGGCATGGCGCCGGGCATGCGCCCCGGCATGGCGGGCATCTTGCCGCCGCCCATCATGCGCTGCATCATCATGCGCATCTGTTCGAAATTCTTGAGAAGCGCGGTGACGTCGCCCACCTGCACTCCAGAGCCCTTGGCGATGCGTTCCTTGCGGCTCTGGTTGATGATCTTGGGCTCCACGCGCTCCTTTTGGGTCATGGAGCCGATGATGGCCTCCAGGCGGGCCATCTCCTTCTCGGGCATCTGCACCTCGCCGAGCTGCTTGGTGATCTTGCCCATGCCCGGGATCATCTTGAGGATGGACTCCAGCGACCCCAGCTTCTTCACCCGGCGCATCTGGGTGCGGAAGTCGTCCAGGGTGAACTGGGCCTGGCGGAGCTTGCGCTCCATCTCGGCGGCCTCGCCCGCGTCGAACTCCTCCTGGGCCTTCTCGATGAGGGAGAGGATGTCGCCCATGCCCAGGATGCGCGACGCCGCGCGGTCCGGGTGGAAGATTTCCAGGTCCGAGGCTTTTTCGCCCACGCCCACGAACTTGATAGGCTTGCCGGTCACTTCCTTGATGGAGAGGGCCGCGCCGCCACGGGCGTCGCCGTCCATCTTGGTGAGCACCACGCCGCTGATGTCCAGGCGCTCGTTGAAGCTGCCCGCAACGGTGACGGCGTCCTGGCCGGTCATGGCGTCGGCCACGAAGAGGATCTCGTGGGGGCCCACGGCGGTCTTGATGGCCTTGAGCTCCTCCATGAGGGGCTCATCGATGTGCAGGCGGCCCGCGGTGTCCAGGATGATGACGTCGTGGCCTTCCTGGGCGGCCTTTTCCACCGCGTTGCGGCAGATGTCCACGGGGTTCATGTCCGTGGTGGACGGATAGGCCGGGAGGTCCAGCTGCGAGGCCAGCTTGTGCAGCTGGTCGATGGCCGCCGGGCGGTACACGTCGGCGGGCACCAGGTAGGGCTTGCGCTTGTGGTTGCGCCGAAGCCACAGGGCCAGCTTGGACGTGGTGGTGGTCTTGCCCGAGCCCTGCAGGCCCACCATCATGATGATGAGCGGCTTCTGGCGGAAGTCCACGGTTTGGGCCTCGCCGCCGAGCAGGGCGAGTATCTCCTCGTGGACGATCTTCACCACCATCTGGCCGGGCGTCAGGGACTTGATCACGTCCTGGCCCATGGCGCGTTCGCGCACGCGCTCGGTGAACGCCTTGACCACCTTGAAGTTGACGTCGGCCTCGAGCAGGGCGAGGCGCACCTCGCGCAGGGCCTCCTGGATGTTGTCTTCATCCAGGCGGGCGTGGCCGCGTATCTTCTTGAATACCGACTCTAAGCGGTCTTGCAGGCTTTCGAACATGTTTCCTTCTTGTCCCGAGAAAAAATAAGCCCTCTCGGCTAACGCAGCCGGGATTGCGTGTCAAGAAAAACGAGAGCCGCCCACACGCGAGCCGGGGAGGCGGACGCCCTACTCTTTCTCCATCCCGATGTTGGCCCGCGCGAACCCTTCGGCCGCGTTCTCGATCACCGTCTTGTCCACGCAGAAGGTCAGGCGGAAATACCCCGGCATGCCGAATCCCGTGCCGGGCACGGCCAGCACCCGCTGCTCGCACAGCTTCGTAACGAACGCGATGTCGTCGCCGCCGGGCGCTTTCGGGAAGAAATAGAAGGCGCCGGCCGGCATCACGTACTCGTACCCGGCCGCGTCCAGCACCTTGGCCATGGCCGCGCGGCGCTCGTCGTAGATGCCCACGTCCACCTGGCTGCCCAGCGATTTCAACAGGATGGCCTGCCCGATGGCCGGGGCGTTCACGTAGCCCAGGATGCGGTTGGCGAAGACGATGCCATTCATCAGCTCGTCCTTGCCGGGCATGTCCGGAGCCAGGGCCACGTAGCCGATGCGCTCGCCCGCCAGGGACAGGTTCTTGGAGAACGAGCTCACCACCACCGTGTAGGGATAAATCTTCGGCAGCGACGGCACCTCGGCCCCGTCGTAGGCCAGGAACCGATACGGCTCATCGGACAGGAGCAAGATGGGCTTCACGCGCTTGGCGTTCAGCGCCTTGAGCCCACGGGCCAGTTCCCGCAGGATCTCCTCGGAGTAGATGACGCCCGTGGGGTTGTTGGGCGAGTTGATCATGACCACGCGGGTCTTGTCGGTGATGGCCCCGAGCATGGCGGACACGTCCAGGTCGAACGAGGGCAGCGACACGGGGGCCGTGACCAGCCTGCCGCCGTGGTTGCCCACGTAGAAGCCGTACTCCACGAAATAGGGCCGGGGGCAGAGCACCTCGTCGCCCGGCTCAAGCACCGCCCGGAAGAAGGCGTTGATGCCCCCCGCCGCGCCGCAGGTGAGCAGCAGGTCGGAGGCCTCGAACTTGACGCCCTGCTCCACGCTTACCTGGACGGCCAGGGCCTCGCGCACGTGGGGGTATCCGGCGTTGGGCATGTAGCCGAAGGCGAAGGGCTCGGAGGCGCGCGTGGCCAGGTCCGCCAGGCACTCGCCCACCACGGGAGGCGGCGGTAGGTCCGGGTTGCCCAGGCTGAAATCGTACACCCGGTCAGCCCCGTGCAGCTTCTTCATCTCCGCGCCCTGCTCGAAGATGCGCCTGATCCAGGATCCCTTGCTCAAGGCCTCGGAAATCTCCGCCGACAGCATGCTCATATCCGGCTCCGTATGCTTGCTTGTATTTGTGATGCGAGGAATTGACGACGATACCCCGCCCCGCCCCATACTTCAAGCTTGCCTAAACCGGCCGGAGAGGGTAGATATCCGCCGCCTTCTTTGAAAACCGCGCCGATTCGGCGTTCATTATGCGTTGCCGGCGCCCGCGACCGCATGCGGGCCTTTACAAACCTGTTTTCACCCTTATGTGCCCGACCATGAACCACATTCCCGAAATTCTTGCTCCCGCCGGCGACGCCAATTCCTTCCTTGCCGCCCTTGCCGCCGGAGCCGACGCAGTCTACTGCGGCCTCAAGCATTTTTCCGCCCGCATGCAGGCCGAAAACTTCTCCATCCAGGAGCTGGCGCGGCTGACCACGCTGGCCCACAACATGGGCCGCAAGGTCTACGTGGCCATGAACACCCTGGCCAAGCCCGGTGAGGAAGCCAAGGCCGGACGCCTGGCAGACCGCCTGGCCAAGGTGGTCAAGCCCGACGCCATCATCGCCCAGGACCTGGGCGTGGCCGCCGTGATCCGCCAGGCCGGGTACACGGGCGAAATCCACCTCTCCACCCTGGCCAACGTGTCCTCCCCCACGGCCCTGTCGCTCATGCCGAGCCTCGGCATCAGCCGCGTGGTGCTGCCGCGCGAGCTCAACGTGGACGAGATGCGCCTCATGGCCGAAGCCTGCCCCGAAGGCGTCGATCTGGAAGCCTTCGTGCACGGCGCGCTGTGCCACAACGTGTCGGGCCGCTGCTGGTGGTCGAGCTTCCTCGGCGGCAAGAGCGGGCTTCGCGGCCGCTGCGTGCAGCCCTGCCGCCGGGTGTTCACCCGCAAGGGCCAGCCGGGACGCTACTTCTCCTGCCAGGACCTGTCGCTCGACGTGCTGGCCAAGGCCCTCTTGACCATCCCCCAGGTGAAGGCCTGGAAGATCGAAGGCCGCAAGAAAGGCCCCCACTACGTCTTCTACGCCACCACGGCCTACAAAGTGCTGCGCGACTCCCCGGACGACCCGCAGGCCAAGAAGGCCGCGCTCTCCTACATCGAGCAGGCGCTGGGCAGGCCCACCACCCACTACGGATTCCTGCCCCAGAAGTCCCGCGACCCCGTGGACTCCCAGGCCCAGACCGGCTCCGGCAAGCTGGTGGGACGCCTCACCATGAGCGAGGCCCGCAAGTACTTCGTCAACCCGCGCCAGCCGCTTCTGGCCGGAGACCTCCTGCGCCTGGGCTACGAGGACGAGGCCGGCCACCAGGTGGTGCGCGTCACCCGCTCCATCCCCAAGGGCGGACGCTACGATCTGACCCTGGCCGGCAAGGGCCGCGAGCGTCCCCGTGCGGGCATGAACGTGTTCCTCATCGACCGCCGCGAGCCTGACCTTGTGCGCCGCATAAACGCCCTGGAGGCCGAGCTGAGCAGGATTCCCGAGGTGGACTCCGTGGAATCCTCCTTCGAACCCACGTTCCCCAAGCCCTACCGGGCCCCGCGCGGCGTTCGGGCCGAATCCATCCACATCTGGCGCCAGCCCCCCAAGGGACCGGCCAAGGGCACTGCGGGCGTGTGGGTGTCGGCCACCAAGACCCAGCATCTGCCGCTTGGGCGCGCCGCCTCCACCTGGTGGTGGCTGCCCCCGGTCGTCTGGCCCAACGAGGAAAAGGACTTCCTGGACATCCTGGAGATCATCCTCAAGCGCGGCGGCAAACGCTTCGTGCTGAACGCCCCCTGGCAGACCGGGCTCATCGGCCGCAAGCGCCGCGAGATGGAGCTGTGGGCCGGGCCGTTCTGCAACGTGTCCAACCCGCTGGCCCTGAGCAAGCTCAAGGACATGGGCTTCGACGGCGCCGTGGTCAGCCCGGAGCTCTCCGGCGAGGACATCATGCGCCTGCCCAAGATGAGCCCGCTGCCGCTGGGCATCGTGACCCACGGCCTGTGGCCGCTGGGCATCAGCCGCACCATGACCCCGGAAGTGAAGTCCTGCGAGCCCATCTCGAGCCCCAAGGGCGAAGTGTGCTTCGTGACCCGCTACGGCCAGAACTTCTGGATCTACCCCAACTGGGAGCTGGATCTCTCGGAGAAGGAAGAGAATCTGACCAAGGCCGGATACCTGCACATCATCCACATGAGGGAGCCCCTGCCCAAGACCATTGAGAGGAAGGAACGCGGCTGCGTGTTCAACTGGGAGATCGGGGTGTTGTAAAGAATACTTCCGGCTGCCTTTGAAAAAATGACCGGGAGCGCGGCAAAACCGCGCTCCCGGTTTGTTTTTCTTGGAGAACGGGATCAAGTTATCTAGAATTCCCCCTGTCCCCCTGACGTCAAACGGCGATGCCCCGGCACTAACCAGAGACGAAATGGGCTACAACTATATTTTTATTCCAAAATGATCATAAAACAACGGCACGCTGGAATGACAAACATGACCCTTCACTTTGATGGCGGGTGGATCATACTCACCACTCAAGGATATGAATACACATCAGCCACAGACTACCACGATGCAAACTGGCTAAGATGCAACTTAGAGTTTAAAATTGACGGCTTGACAGGAAAAGAAAATATTTTTTTCTTAACGACAGACATCATCTCATTCAAACATGAACTACAAATACTAAATAAATCTCTACAAGGTTCCGCCGTACTATCCAGCACGGACAACGATACCCGCATAGAAGTCAAATCTGGCTCAAGAGGAGACCTAACTGTATCCGGCCACATCACAAAAATTGGCACTGCACAATACAGTATCGATTTCAACGCCACCTCTGATCAAACCATGATGACAAGATGTTTAGAGGACCTTCAACTAATCTCTGAACAATATCCGACGATCAATATCCCAAGCTAACCATTGACGAATCACCGTAGGGACTGGTCCCTTTGGCCGCCGGAGGCTCTTCCCTCGTCCTTCCTGACCTACGCCTTCTCGAACTTCATGATGAACCGCTCCAGGTCGTTGGGCTCACCGTCCTGGTAGTCGTCCGGGTACAAAAGCGCCTGCATGAAAAAGATGCTCTCCAGGTCCAGCGCCATGTTGGCCCGGCGGGCGAAGTCCTTCAGCCCGGCGCGCAGGCGTTCGCTCACCGGGTCGTCGCCCTTGAGATAGGGTTCGGCGTGCTCGGGCATCTCGGCCAGCAGCTCGCACTTCTCCATCATGTTGAAGCGGTGGGTGTCCTTGTCGCCCTTGTTGTGCAGGGCGTCCATGGCCGCGGCCTCCAGCTCCCGGATGGAGCGGGCGGTTTCGCGCACCTGGTCCAGAACGTGTTCGATGCCGGATTCGTGTTCCATAGGCTTACTTCTCCCCAGAAGCGTTTGACCCAGCCCCGGCGGAACGCGCACGCGCGGCCGGGGGCTCCAAAACCATGAACCCGGTCCGTTTCCGGACCGGGTTCATCATCAATACATCTGCTTGAGCAGTTCCTCGCCCGTAGCCAGCGGCGCGTTGGGGTCGGAGAAATTGACGTTGCCTTCGCCTCCGATGATGCCGGCGTAGGCGCTCTTCTCCTGGCCTTCCTTGAAGGGCATGGACACGCCGTCCACGCTGCCCCACACGATGCCCGGAGGCTGGGGGAAGTCCTCGGTGGGATAGAACGGCTCCACGGCCAGGCGGTATTCGATGAAGGCGGGCAACGCGGTGGTGCCGCCGGATTCGCCCTTGCCCAGCGACTGCAGCTGGTCGAAGCCGATGTAGACGCCGGTGAGCAGATAGGGGGAGAAGCCCATGAACCAGACGTCCTGCTCGTCGTTGGTGGTGCCGGTCTTGCCCGCAAGGGGCTTGCCGATGACCATGGCCTTGCCCGCGGTGCCCGCGCGCACCACTTCCTTGAGCATGGCGTCCATGATGAAGGCGGTCTGGGGGGACATGGCCTCGTGGTATTCGGGTTCGGACTTGTAGAGATCCTCGCCGCCCGGCCCCTGCACGCTCATGACGAAGCGCGGCTTCACCTGCACGCCGCCGTTGGCGAAGGCGGTGTAGGCCTGGCAGAGGTTGATCAGGTGCACCGCGCCCGCGCCCAGCGAAATGGGCAGGTAGGGCCCGAGCTCCGACTCGATGCCCATGGCCTTGGCCCGGGCGATGACCTTCTGGATGCCGATCTGCTGGGCCACCCGGATGGTGACGAGATTTCGCGACTTGGCCAGAGCGGCGCGCAGGGTCATGGGGCCGAGGAATCCGCCCTCGTAGTTCTCGGGCTTCCAGACTTTGTGGGTAATGGGGTCTTCGTAGACGAAGGGGCTGTCCATGACCACGGTGCCCGGGGTCATGCCTTCGTCCATGGCCGCCGAGTAGACGATGGGCTTGAAGGCCGAGCCGCACTGCCGCAGGGCCTGGGTGGCGCGGTTGAACTGGCTCTTCTCGAAGGAATAGCCGCCCACCACGGCCAGCACCTCGCCGGTCTTGGGGTCCAGGGAGGCCATGGCGCCTTGAACGTCCGGCTCCTGCTGGAGGATGAGGTCCTCGCCGGCGCGGGGGGCCTTGGCGGACTTGCCCTTGCCCTTGGGGTCCTCGGGAGCCAGGGACACGTAGACCACCTCGCCGGGCCTGGGACCCTTGCCGCGCGTCCAGCCCAGGTATTTGGCGTCGATGAGGCCGGTGTTCTTTCCGTACTTGACCACCAGGCCCTTGCCGGAGGCTTCCGTGACCAGGGCCTTGATCCACTGTCCGGACTTGAGCGCTTCGGGGTTCACGTCCTGGGCCAGGAATTCGTTCCACTTGTCGGGGGTGAGGGTGTCCAGCGTGCCCCGCCAACCCCGGCGCTTGGACGAGGCCACCAGGGCGTTTTTGAGGGCCTTCTCGGCGGCTTCCTGGTGGAACAGGTCGCAGCCGGTGGTCACCTTGAGGCCTCCGGTATAGACCATGTCCTCGCCGAAGCGCTCCACCAGCCAGCGGCGCACCTCTTCGAGATAGTAGGCGCCCACGCCCCAGTTCTGCTCGTCCATGCTCTTGAAGACCAGCTGCTCCTTGACGGCGGCGTCATGCTCCTGCTGGCTGATCCAGCCAAGCTCCAGCATGCGGCCCAGGACGTAGCGCTGGCGGGCCTTGGCCGCTTCGAAGTCCTTGAGGGGGCTGTAGCGGCTGGGGGCCTGGGGGAGCCCGGCCAGGATGGCGGCCTGGGCCAGGGTCAGCTGGCCCACGTGCACGCCGAAGTAGGTGCGCGCGGCCGCCTCCACGCCGTAGGCGCGCGAGCCGAGATAGATCTGGTTGAGATAGATGGTGAGGATTTCGTCCTTGGTGAGGTAGCGCTCCAGGCGGTAGGCCAGGATGGCTTCCTTGAGCTTGCGTTTGAGGCTCTTTTCCGGGGTGAGCAGCAGGCGCTTGACGATCTGCTGGGTGATGGTGGAGCCGCCCTGCCTGATCCCGCCGTGCTGGAGGTTCTTGAGGAAGGCCCGGAAGATGGCCAAGGGGTCCACGCCTTCGTGGATGTAGAAGGAGGAGTCCTCGGCGGCCAGGAAGGCCTTGGGCAGAAACGGCGGCATCTCGCCCAGGTTGGCCAGGAAGCGCTTCTCGGCGAACAGGTTGCCCAGCACCTTGCCGTCGCGGGTGAACACCGTGGACACCACGGGAGGTTTGTACTCGGTCAGGTTCTTAAATCCCGGCAAATCGCTGGCCGCCCAGAAATAGACGCCCACCAGCCCCACGCCGGCGCCCACGATGCCGAGCGCCACAAGTATGGCAGAGAAAAGCAAAAATTTACGCATTGTTATCCACTTTTTCCCGTATGCATCCGGGGTATTCTCACTCGTCGCTCGGGGCCATTCCCCAGGCCATGCGCATGCGTCCATGCAACTCGAGGACCACGGCGCGGGTCGTTTCCAGCAAGGGGAGCATCTTCATCACGGTGCGGCCCTCATGGCAGGCCAGGCACGTCTTGACGTCGAAGGCCGCGACGGCCCCTGCCGATACCCAAAACGGGAACAGACGGCAATAATAGGGTCTGGCCTCACGGGTCAGAACGCACCCGGTCGGGCCGAGAAAAGTGCAGGAGCCGTCCGGGAGCGTGGCCAGCCGCAGGTGCTCGCCGTGATGCGGGAAGACCGTGGCCAGATGCGCCTTGTCGCGCGGGAACAGGCGCAGCAGGTTGTCCAGGAACGACTTGGAATTGGGCGAGCCGGTAAGCCCGCCCTTGCTCGGGCCGAATTCCACGATGCGCTGGCGCTCGATCTCAGAGACGGGAAAGCAGAGGTCCTCCTCGCCCGGGGTCAGGCGGCAGCAGGTGGGATTGACCAGGGCGCAGCGCGCGCACACCTGGGCGTCGGCCAGGGGGCGCGGCGCGGCGGCTTTCGGGTCTGATCGTCTGGTCACTGGCATATCCTCGACATTTTCCGGCGCGTGTTCCGACCCCATTTATGACCCTGGAAGCGATGTGGCAATCCCTCATTGCGGAATCGGCTCGGCGAAGGGCATGTGAAATTTTTCTCGTTACCCCCCCTCATTTTCCATTGACCTGCAAAAAAGAGGGAGCTATCAGGGCCGCGGCAGTGGTGAGGTATTGGCGACGCATCCCGACTGAACCTTTTGGTCCTATTCCATCCAGTCTCTTGCGCCGCCTTGGAGCATGCATGCGCTTGCGCGTTGCGGCTCCTTGGTAGCAACCGAAGTATATAATCCCCCAGAGGTTTTCCTATGAAGTCCACCAAGAAGGACTCTTTTGCCGACGTGATTCGTCCTGTCGATAATTGTAACGCCGAAGGCGTACATGGCTGTACCACCTGCAAGAAGGCCATCACCGTCCAGCTTCGCATCGTCGATGAAGTCGTGGCCGACGCCGGAGGCAAGGCCGAGGGCTGCTTCTACAGCCGCCAGTGCCTGGCCGCCCTGATCAACATGGTCAAGGGCAAGTCCATCTACGACCTCTACCCCCTTACCAATGAAGACCTTCGTCCCGCCCTCTCCGTGGTGAAGGACGACTACGACTGCGACGTCTTCACCATCGGCGCGCTGAAGCTTGCGCTGCGCGATTGGGAAAAGAAAGCAGCCGCGTAAATCTGGACCGCTGCCAAAAAGGCCGCCGCGCGTAAGCACGGCGGCCTTTCTTGTTTTCGCGAGGCTGAAATCAGTCGCGGTAGCGGATGATGCCGATGATGGATATCTCGAAACGGTCGAAAGGCTTGTCCGGCAGCTGCACGCCCGAGAAGGCCAACTCGTGGCGGGCGTTCTCCACCGCCCGCACATGAACCTTGGCCACACGCCCCTGGCCGTCGAAGAGGAAGATGAAGAAGCGCCAGCTGCTCCAGCGTTCCATGTTCGCTGAGTCGGCGAGCGTCAGCGTCCCGGAGGCCAGGTAGCCGCCCTGCGGTGACTTCTCCAGGACCACCCTGGCGTTGAAATGGGAATCCAGCAGTTGGTATTCGCCGGAGGCGTCAGCCCCACGCACCTCTCCCCCGTCGCGCAACAGCCCCTGCACGCCCTGGGGCGGCAGCCGGTCCTGCGTCCAGTCGGCGCGGCAGTCCACGCCGGATGCGAGCACGCACATCGCGGCCACGGCCGCAAGCAGAAAATACTTCATACGATCCTCCGCAAGGGCCCAGAATACTCCGTGGCGCGGCTTTCCACAAGCCGCCGGACCGCCCGGCCCGGATGTCAGGCCGTCTGGCGCAGCTTGTCCGCGCCGAGCGCGGTCACCCGGAAGCCCCGGTCGCCCCGCTCCACCAACCCCTTGTCCCCGAGCGCCCTGGCCACCAGGCGCACCCGGTACAGGGGCAGGCCGAGGGCCTGGGACACGGCCTCCTCACTTCCGAGTTCCCCGAGGGCCGAAAGCACGGCGCGGCCGATCCGGGTGAGTGACCCGTCCGGCTTGACGCAGGCCACGCCTAGCGCCCCGTCCTGTCCGCAATCGACAGCAGCATCATGTGGCAACGATCCGGGACGGAAACACTAGAGGCTCTTGCGGCAGTAGAACCAATCCAGGCACTCGACGCCCTGGTCCTTGGCCCGCTCCTCCGCCGCATCCTGGGTGCGGGGCGCGGGCACGATGACCTTGTCTCCGGGCCGCCAGTTGGCCGGGGTGGCCACGCCCTTGGAATCGGTGGTCTGGAGGGCGTCCACCAGGCGCACGATCTCGTCGGTGTTCCGCCCTGTGGTCAGGGGGTAGTAGATCACCGCTCGCACGGTCTGCTTGGGGTCGATGACGAAGACGCAGCGCGAGGTCTCGGTCTTGGATTCGCCCGGCATGATCATGCCGTAGAGCTCCGCCACCTGGCGCGACAGGTCGGCGACCACCGGGAATTCGATCCTGACGCCGAGTTTTTCCTCGATGCGCCTCACCCAGGCGATGTGCGCGAAGATGGAATCGATGGACAGCCCCAGCAGCTCGCATCCCCGGTCGCGCAGCGCCTGGTGGATGTCCGCGAAGGCCAGGAATTCGGTGGTGCACACCGGAGTGAAGTCGGCCGGATGGGAGAAGAACACCAGCCAGGAGCCCTTGAAGTCCTCCAGGCGGATGACTCCGTGGGTGGACTCGGCCTCGAAGGCCGGGGCGGGTTCGCCGATGCGGGGCAGGCGCGGTGGGCAGGGAGCTTGGTCCATGGTGTCCTCCGGAGAACGGGATAGGATCACTCCTACCCCAGTCGGGAGGAAAAAGTCCACTTCAAGCCAGGCTGGCCAGCACGATGCGCGACATTTCCTCCCGGCTGGCCGGCTCCGTAACCTTGCGGCCCTTGTCGCCGCGCACGTAGAAAACGTCGTGCACCTCCAGGCCCAGGGTGTCGATCTTGGCCATGTGCACGTGCAGACGCAGGGAATCCAGGGCCACGGCGATATCGTACAAAAGCCCCAGGCGGTCCGAAGCGTAGACCTCCACCACGGTGAAGTATTCCGAAGACTCGTTGTCCACGCGCACGCGCGGCCGGATGCCCATGTCCGGAGCCTTTGGAGCCAGGGGGGAAGCCCGTTTTTCCTGGATGCGGTAGTCCAGGGAGAGCTTTCCCGTGAGCGCGTAGCGCACCGCCCGGCGCACCCGGGCCCAGAGTTCGTCGGGGAAGAGGGTGTCCGGCGGGTTGGCGGTTTCGTAGGTGTGGATTTCGGTCGAGTCGCCCCACAGGAAGAAGTCGGCCGAACGGATATTGACCCCGTGCAGGGCCAGCACCCCGGCCATGGTGGCGAACAGGCCCGGCTGGTGGCGCGCCACCAGGGTCACGGTCCAGCCGTCCCCGGCCGGGGACGGCGCGCTCTCGATGACCGCAACGCCCGACCCCGCCTTGCCCGCCGGGCGCATGCGCGAATCTTCCTCCAGGGCATCCTCCAGGTGGGAGAGAAGCCCCAGGTCGCCCATGATGGCGGACGCGCCGCGCGTGAGCAGGTACCGGGGCGGCATGGCGTCCAGGTATCCCTCCAGGCGCTCGGGCGGGAACATGGTCCCGGCCTTGGCCCGGAGCTTGTCGCGCAGGGAGAGCATGGCGTGGGCGTCGGTTGCGTCGAACAGCCCTCCCCCGTCCAGCACGGAGAGTATCCTGCCATGGAGCCCGCCGATGAGGCTCGCCTTCCAGTCGTTCCAGGCCGAGGGGCCGGTGGCCACGGAATCGGCCATGGTGAGCAGGAGCAGCATGTCCAGGCGCTCGGGCGTGCCCGCGCGCTGGGCCATGGCCGCCAGCACGTCGCTGTCGGAGATGTCGCGGCGCATGGCGGTGTCGGCCAGGGTCAGGTGCCTAAGCACCAGGAAGCACACGTCGGACACGGCCTCGTCGTCCAGGCCGAAGCGGGTCAGGGCCTCTCGGGCCAGGTCCACGCCCTTTTCCGAGTGCGCCCCGCCAAGGCCCTTGCCGATATCGTGGAAGAGCGCCCCCAGGAGCAGCCGCTCCGGATGGGGAAGGCGCGAATATATATGATGGTAGGGGTGCTCGGGCAGAGCCGCCTTGCGGATCTCCAGCATGGTCTCCAGGGTGTGGCGGCCCACCGGGTGGATGTGGAACATGTCGTACTGCACCATGTGCTGCACGCGCCCGAACTCGGGGATCACCGCCCCGAGCACTCCGGTCTCCAGCATGTCGGTGAGGGCGGCCTCGCCGTGGGGCTCAAGCATCGCCTTCACCAGGAGTTCGAAGGCCCGCCTGCCGCCCTCTTCGGTGGCCGCGAAGCGTTCCAGGGACGCGATGCCCGCCTCCAGGCCGCGCCTTGCCCGAAGGGCCAGGGGCTCGCCCAGGCGCAGGGCGTGGCCGAAGATGTCCAGCACGTCCTCGGGGCCCACGCCCCCGGGGGACACGTGGTCGAAATCCAACCCCTCGGGCGTGAGCACGATGGCCCCGCCCAGGTGCTTGCCCGGCTCGACCGCCACCGGCGGTCCCCAGCCCAGCACCGGCCAGAGCGCCCGGTGCACGGTGCGCACCTCGGCCATCACCCGGTGCAGCTCGGTGAGGAAGGCTTCCACGTCCAGGATGCCTTCCGAGGCGACGAAGCCCAGGCGTCCGGCCAACTCGCGCTGGGCGTCCAGGCTCAGGCGGTCGTCCTTGCGCCCGGCCAGGATGTGCAGATGGTTGCGCACCACCAGTAAGAATTTCAGATGCGCCTCGAGGACCTCCAGCCATTCGCCCGGGACGCCCCCGCCGCTCAAGCGGGAGAGCGCGTCCAGCCAGCGGACCTGGTGGATGTCGCGCAGCCCGCCCAGGGCCTCCTTGAGGTTGGGCTCGAGCATGCCGGAGGCGTCGCCGTAGCTGGCGGCGCGGGTGATGTTGTGTCCGGCCAGCCAGTCCTTGAAGGCCGCCCCCTTGCCCGGGAACAGGCGCTGGTCGCGCTGGCGGATGAAACGCGTGAAGACCGCCTCGTCCCCGGCCAGGAAGCGGCAGTCGATGAGGGATGCGAACACCTGCCAGTCGGTTCCGGCCAGCTCGAAGCACTCCTCCATGGAGCGCACGCCGTGGCCCAGCTCCACGCCCAGGTCCCACAGGGGGAAGAAGACGTCCTGGGCCAGGGCCTTGGCTTCCTCGGGGACTTCATCCTTATAAAGGATGAGGGCGTCGATGTCGGAGCGAGGGCAGAGTTCCGAGCGGCCGTATCCACCCACGGCCATAAGGGCGAAAGGAATGCGCCGGGGGGAGACTTCCCCCAGGCGGGCGCGGAAATAGGCATCGAAGGCGTCGGAGTGCTTGCGGCAGAAGCCGGGGCCTGGATCGGTGAAAAGCTGCTGGCGCTGCCTGCCGAGGCGCTTGGCCGATTTGGATGGGTTTGGCGGCATGGGCTAAAAGGAAGGGGCCGCTTGCGCGGCCCCTTCCCGAAGGGTTGCTCTAGATGGCGTCCTTGCCGGTTTCGCCGGTGCGGATGCGCACCACTTCCTCGACGGGGGTGATGAAGATCTTCCCGTCGCCGACCTCGCCGGTGCGGGCGGCGTCCTGGACGGCCTTGAGGACGCCCGCGACCAGGGCCGCGTCGATGACCAGCTCGATCTTGATCTTGGGCACGAAGTCCACCTGGTACTCGGCGCCGCGATAGATTTCCTTGTGTCCGCGCTGGCGGCCGAAGCCCTTGACCTCGGAGACGGTCATGCCCTTGACGCCCGCGTCGGTGAGGGCCTTCTTGATGTCCTCCAGCTTGTAGGGCCGGGTGATGATCTCGATCTTACGCATGGGTTACGCTCCTTAGTTCTGATAGCCGGTTTCGCCGTGCTGGCTCACGTCCAGGCCCTTGACCTCGTCCTCATCGCTCACCCGGACCTTCACGATGGCGTTGACCACCGCCAGGATGACCATGGTGCCCACGAAGCAGAACACCCAGGTGGCGACCACGGAGACGAACTGGATCCACAGCTGCTCGGGGTTGCCGAAGAGCAGGCCGTCTCCGCCGTCGGGATTCACGGCCTTGGTGGCGAACAGGCCGGTGGCCAGGGCGCCCCAGGTGCCGCCGAGACCGTGCACGCCGACCACGTCCAGGGCGTCATCATACTTGAAGATGTGCTTGATGTTAACACCCAAGTAGCACACCACGCCGCCGACCAGTCCGATGAAGATGGCGGCCATGGGGGTGACGAATCCGGCAGCCGGGGTGATGGCGACCAGGCCGGCCACGGCGCCGGAGGCCAAGCCCAGGGTGGTGGGCTTACCGCGGTGCATCCACTCGGCCAGGATCCAGGAGAGAGAGGCTGCGGAGGCGGCCAGGTGGGTGGTGACGAAAGCGGCGGAGGCCAGGCCGTTGGCGGCCAGGGCGGAGCCGGCGTTGAAGCCGAACCAGCCGAACCACAAGAGCCCGGCGCCGAGGATGGTCATGGGCAGGTTGTGGGGGATGAAGGGCTCGTGGCCGTAGTTCTTACGCTTGCCCAGGAAGAGGCAGAAGGCCAGGGCGGAAGCGCCGGAGCTCATGTGGACGACCGCGCCGCCCGCGAAGTCCAGGGCGCCCATGGCGCGCAGCCAGCCGCCGTCGCCCCACACCCAGTGGGCCAGGGGGTTGTAGATGACCACGGCCCAGATGAGGCTGAAGAGCAGAAACGCGCTGAATTTGATCCGCTCGGCGAAAGCGCCGGTGATGAGCGCGGGGGTGATGACCGCGAACATCATCTGGAAGGCCATGAAGGCCAGGTGCGGAATGGTCTTGGAGTAGGTTTCGAAGGGCTCCTGGCCGACCGAGGCCAGGTTCATCCAGTCGAGGTTGCCCACAAGGCCGTGAACGTCGGGGCCGAAGGCCATGGAGTAGCCGAGCACGGCCCATTCCACCGAGATGAGCCCGATCAGCACGTAGCTGTGCATGAGGGTGCCGAGAATGTTCTTGGAGCGGACCATGCCGCCGTAGAACAGGCCGAGGGCCGGAGTCATCAAGAGCACCAGGGCCGCCGAGACGAGAACAAAAGCTGTGTCCGCCGCGTTCATAAGAGAGTTCCTCCTGTTGTTCGGTGATGCCCCCCCGGCAGTATCCCCTGCCGAGGGGGCCGTGTGCCTTCCAGTTTGGAACCGGTCGTATCCTGCCTGATCAGCCCGGCTTGGTCGGCACGGCTAGAGAAATAGCGACGGTTTTACACTTTTGCAAGTTTTTTTCTAAAACTGACAAAAAAATTATTTTCGTTCATAATTGTCGACACTCTCCCTCGCCCACCCGGGCAGCCCCGGCACTCCGCGCGGCGCACCTTGGCCCGCCATGGAAGCTCAGCATAAAAAACATATTATTACAGTATATTATGACAACCCACCCCCTCTCATCATTTTGGAAACAAGCAGAGCACCGCACCAGGAATAAGAATTAATCCGGATTTAAAATTTTACAAAAGTGAGAATTTTGCCTTGAATTTGCCCAAATCCGACTTTATGGTCACTTCCGACGGCCACCGAAAGCGACCTCATCACCAGACTTTCCGGCGACCGTTTCTGGCCCACACCGCCCGTCATGTTGCCCGAAGGGAGGATGAAAATGCTTACGTTTCTCGACTCTTCCTAGGTTTTCACCTTCCTCAGGTTCAAGCGACCGGCGCCTCCATCATCTCGTACAATTTCGTCAAACATGCTCGAAGCCCAAAATGGGGATCAGGAAATGCAGAAGCTCCTCTCGACATTTCTCGTAACAATCCTGCTTCTCCTGGCCTGCGCGCCCATGGCCGCATACGCCCAGGAAGCCAAACCCGAAACATCGGCCGCCGAAGCACCGGCCGCCGAACCGGCCAAGCCGGATCCCACCGGCGCCAACATCGGCACGGCAGCCGATATCGTGGGATACGCGGCCAACGGCCCCACCAAGGAAGACCTGGCCGCCATGAGCGAAAAGGAACCCCTGGCGGCCAAGGTCGCCGAGGCAGCCGGCAAGAACAAGATCTCCATCAACTTCACCTGGACGCTCATCTGCGGCTTCCTGGTCATGTTCATGCAGCTTGGCTTCGCCCTGGCTGAAACGGGCTTCACCCGCGCCAAGAACGCCGCCCACACCATGACCATGAACTTCATGGTCTACGGCATCGGCATGCTCGGCTACTGGATATGCGGCTACGCCCTCCAGATGGGCGGCGCGGGCCCCTTCGCCACCCTGGGCGGCGGCGGAACCATGGATACCGAGTTCGCCATATCACTTTTCGGAAAGGACTTCGGCATCTTCGGCCTCAAAGGCTTCATGTTGGGCGGCGACGCTTACGACGTGGCCATCTTCACCATGTTCCTCTTCCAGATGGTGTTCATGGACACCACCGTGACCATCCCCACCGGGGCCATGGCTGAGCGCTGGAGCTTCAAATCGTTCGTGATCTACGGATTCTTCATGTCCATGCTCATCTACCCCCTTTACGCCAACTGGGTCTGGGGCGGCGGCTGGCTGGCCATGCTGGGCAAGAACTTCGGCCTGGGACACGGCACCGTGGACTTCGCCGGATCCTCCGTGGTGCACATGACAGGCGGCGTGGCCGCCCTGGCGGGGGCCATGGTCCTCGGCCCCCGCATGGGCAAGTACGGCCCCGACGGCAAGGTCAACGCCCTGCCCGGCCACCACATCCCCATGGCCATCGCCGGATGCCTCATCCTGGCCTTCGGCTGGTTCGGCTTCAACGCCGGCTCCACCCTGGCCGGTTCCGACCTGCGCATCGGCGTGGTGGCCACCAACACCATGCTGGCCTCGGCCGCCGGGTCCGTCACGGCCATGTTCTACATGTGGATCTTCTACGGCAAACCCGACGCGTCCATGTCCGCCAACGGCCTGCTTGCAGCCCTTGTGGCCATCACCGCGCCCTGCGCCTTCGTCACCGCCGGGTCGGCCGTACTCATTGGAGCGATCGCCGGCGTGCTCCTGTGCGTCAGCGTCTTCTTCGTGGACCGCACCCTGAAAGTGGACGACCCGGTGGGCGCCATCTCCGTGCACGGGGTCAACGGCGCCTGGGGCCTGCTGGCCGTGGGCATCTTCGCCGATGGCACCTACGGCGACGCCTTCAACACCGTGGATGGCACCGTCAAGGGCCTGCTCTATGGCGATTCCGGCCAGTTTCTCGCTCAGTGCATGGGCGTGGCCACGAACTTCGTGTTCGTGTTCGTCGCCTTCTTCGTCTTCTTCAAGGTCCTCAACGTGTTCATCAAGAACCGGGTCACCCCCGAGATCGAACGCGAAGGACTGGATGCGGCCGAGGTCGGCGTCGTCGCCTATCCCGACTTCTCCTTGAACAAGACCCATCGCTAAGGAGCGCGCCATGAAAATGATCACTGCCGTCATCAAGCCTTTCAAGCTCGACGAGGTGAAGGAAGCCCTGGACAAGGTCGGCGTGCTGGGCATGACCGTCACCGAGGTCAAGGGATACGGCCGCCAGAAAGGCCACACCGAGCACTACCGTGGCGCGGAATACCAGGTCGTCTTCATCCCCAAGGTGAAGATCGAACTTGTGGTCAAGGACGCCCAGGCCGCTGAGGCCGTGGAGGCCATCAGGAAGACCGCCAACACCGGCAACGTCGGCGACGGCAAGATATTCGTCTTCAGCCTCGAGGAAGTCGTCCGCATCCGCACCGGCGAAACCGGAGACGTCGCGGTATAGCGCACCCGGCCAATCATGAAACCAAAGGGGGAGACGCCAATGCGTCTCCCCCTTTTTTGTGCCCCGGCTTTATCTGGGCTTGCCATGAAAAGTATATTCGATCTATTGAATGCAATAAGGAAATCAGGACACCCATGCAGAGCACGCCCGCCACAGCCCGGACCATCCTCACCGTGGACGACGACACCGCCGTCCGGGCCACCCTCGCGGCCTGGATCGAGGATTCCGGGTACACCGCCATCCAGGCGTCCAGCGGCGTGGAAGGGCTCGAACTTCTCGCCCGGCACTCCCCGGACCTGGTGCTCCTGGACCTGCGCATGCCGGTCATGGACGGACTCACCTTCCTCGAGGAAAAGAAGGCCCTGGAAAACGACACCCCGGTGATCGTGGTGTCCGGGCGGGCCGACCTCCAGGACGCCATCCGGGCATTCCGCCTGGGCGCGTGGGACTACATCACCAAGCCCATCGAGAGCTTCGACCTGCTGGACCACGCCGTCTCGGTGGTGCTGGAACGCCGCGAGCTCGCCCGCCAGGTGCGCATTGCCGAGGCCCGCTACACCAACCTCGTGCAGAACATCCCCCTGGTCATCTTCAGCCTGGACCCGGCCCTAGAGCTTCAGTTCGTAAACCGCGCCTGCCAGAGCATGCTCGGCTACACCCAGGAGGACGCCCTGGCCGAACCGGGATGGCTCCTGGGACGCATCCACGCGGAAGACCGCGAGGTGGTCCGCCGCGTCCTGACCCAGGCCCTGGGCGACTGCGACGCCCCCTTTTCCAAGACCTGCCGCCTGCTGCACAAGTCCGGGCGCGTGGTCCACGGCATCCTCAAGTCCATCCCCCAGCCCAAGTGCGCCGAGACCGCGGCCGCCCCGGGCGTGGAGGGGGTGGTCCTGGATATATCGGACCGGCTCATGCTGGAAAAATACCTGGTGCAGAAGGAAAAGATCAAAACCTTGGGAGCCATTTCGGCCGAAGTGGCCCACGAGATACGCAACCCCCTGGTGGCCATCGGCGGCTTCGCGCGTCGCCTGCTCAAGAAGGAGCCCACCCAGGAGGAAGCGGGCATCATCTTCGGCGAAGCCCAGCGTCTGGAGCGCATCCTGGACCGCATCCGCGACTACCTGAGCCCCGTACGCATGCACCGGACCTCCATCCTGATGTCCAGTCTGGTCAGCGACTGCCTGGAGCTTTTGGCCCCGGAGCTCGAAGCCAACGGCGTGATCCCGCGCATCGACATGGACCCCGCCGCCACAGGGGTGGAGGAAGACCCGGACCTGCTCACCCAGGTGGTCATCAACCTCATCCGCTCCACGCTCGCGGCCCTGCCTCCCAAGGGCGGGATGTGGATCAGGACCTTCGCCAGCGAACGCTTCACGCACCTGGAGGTGGGCGGAGACCAGGCCAAGCCCGTGGAGGACGTGGAGAAGATATTCCTGCCCTTCGACGAGGGCGGCGAAACCATCGGCCTGCCCTTCTGCTACCGGCTGCTGCGCACCATGGGCGGCTCGCTGACCTTCGAGCAGAAGGACGGCGAGGGGATATTCACCATGTCCGTGCAGCGCCGTTTCAAGAATTCCACGGCCGCCGCCGCGCAGGCCACGGCCTGACCCCCTCTCGCGCCCGCGCGGCCACAGAGCGGCATCCCGTAACCGTCCCCTCCGCCTCGAAAAACATCTCCAGGCCTTCCACGCCGCGACGCTAGTGTCGCATCCTCAAAAAACATGAACATGTTTTTTGAGGATAAAAATTGTTATTTCATATTATTAGCCACGAAATAACTATCGATTTATTTCGTAGACGCAACACTAGGCCGCAGTGCAGGGGACGCGGCTCAGGTTGCCCTCGATGCGCCTGAACAGGGAATTGTCCCGTCCGAGCTTGGCCTCCACCAGTGACAGGGCATGCCCGAACTCGCTGACCGCCTCGCACGGCCTGGACGCCAACAGCAGCACCAGGCCCAGGTTGTTTCGCAGCTTGGCCTCGTACATACGCGTCCCTGCCCGGCTGGCCAGCCTGATCCCCTCCGAAAGAAGCTCCACCCCGCTCTGGAAGTCGCCCGCCTGGCAGGCGGCCATCCCCTCGCGGTTGAGCCGGGTCAGGGCCTTCGCTCGGCAGCCCTCGCCCGAGCAGCCTTTCTCGGCCTCGGCCATGGGCTTTAAAATCGCCGAAAACATCTGCCTGGGACGCGACTTGGAACCGATGGTCGATTTCGTGGTCATGGTACACCTCCTGGACTCGTCCGCGGCCATCGGGAGCGCAACACCACCCATGGACTGCGCCCCCGATCAGCGGCGCGAACGTATGTCCATGTTTAATGATAACGATTTTCATTGTCAACTAATGATTCGAATTTTCCGATTCCCGTGCTATGTCCGCGTCATGGAAAAAATCCCATGGACTCTCCGGACGGGCCTCGACCCCTTCGAGCGGATGGCGCGCATCACCGGCCCGGATGTGGCCTGCGTGGTGGACGGGGGGGCCAACAAGGGCCGCACCGTGGACCGTTTCCTGGCGCTCTACCCGCACGCCCTGGTGCGCGCCTACGAGCCCCTGCCCCGCCTGGCCCGCAAGTTGGCCAAGCGTTTCGCGGACACCCCCGGGGTGCTGGTGCGCCCTGTGGCCCTGGGCTCTTCCCCGGCCGTGCTGACCCTCAACGTGCTGGAAAGCGCCACCTGCTCCTCGCTGCTGGACCCAACCGGCATCCTGGAGAAGCACGCGGACAAACCCATGGGCCTGGCCCAGACCGTGGACGTGGACGTGGTCCGGCTGGACGCCGAGCTCGCGGACGCGCCGGATGTGGTGAAGCTCGACCTGCAGGGATTCGAACTGGAAGCCCTCAAGGGGCTTGGGGAGCTGATTGGGGGAGTGAAGGCCGTCCTGTGCGAGGTGTCCTTCACCTCCATGTACCGGGGGCAGCCCCTGGGGCCGGAGGTGATCGCCTGGATGGAGGCAAGAGGATTCCGGGTGGATGGGCTCTACGCCCCGTGGCCCGGCAAGGATGGGGAGACCGTCGCGGCCGACGCCCTGTTCATGCGGGCTTAGGATTGGGGGGAGGGCCGGGCCAGCGCCCCCCCTGGCTGGGCGGACAACGGTTGCGGGTTACTCGTTGGAGGCGTCGATCAGCATCCTGTCCGGGGTGAAAATGACCTTCTTCTTGCCCCCGTCGGATTCGCTGCGCCATTCGCCGATACCCTCCAGGTAGGCGGTATCCTTGTTCTTGAGGGCGTTGGTGATCACCGACCCCACGATGGTGATCACTTCAGCGGCGTCCTCGTCGTTTTTGATGCACTGGGGCATGGCGTTCTTCAGGGCATTGGTGAAAGTCTTCAGGTCGGCGGCCATTGGGACCTCCTCATGGGTTGAAGTGGACTGAACGGTTGAAACCTACCCTCCTCCCCATTACCCCACGAAAATATTTTTTTAAACCCTCCCCACAATAAAAAAGCCTTCTCCCTTCCCCCATGCCCGGTGGGATTTTAGGACGCATCAAACAACAAGGCGGGGAGCGAGCAAATGCGCGCTCCCCGCCTGTATTTCAATCATGAACGGCCGGCGCGAAACGCAAAGGCGGGCCGGAGCCGAGCGGCGGCGTTACGGAACGCGGCCTAGCCTTGGAGAAGATGTCCGAAATGGACGAGGGAGACTTCTTTTCGCGAGGAAAGTTGCTCGAGCAGCACGTCCAGGAAGGCGACGGCGGTCTGGTTCATGCGCTGATGATGCAGCATCACGCCGCAGCTGCCGTCGGCCAGGCCGCGCGAAAGCTCCTCCAGCATGGCGTCCAGGGACGCGTCGGGGTCGGCCTCCTTGCGGGTGTGCAGGTCCATGAGCACCGGGAAGTCCGGCAGACCCTCGGGAGCGTCGGGACCGGCCCCCACCGTGCGGGAGACGCCCTTGAACCCGATCCCGGGCATGGCGGCCAGGGAGTCCCCGTCGCAGCGGTTCCAGGGAGGGGTGAACACGGGGGTGAAATCCCCGCCCAAGATCTCGGCCATGCGCTTGAAGCCCTTGGTCAGGTCCAGGCGCTTGTCGCGGGCCGGGCGGGCCTGGCCGAACTCGCGCTTTTTGGACCCGGGAGCCTCGTAATTCATGTGCCGCCATCCGTGCTGGCACCAGCAGAACAGCTCGCGGCCCGAGGCCGCCTTGCGCAGAGCCTCCCAGCGGCTCACCGTGATCCAGGCAGGGACCACGGCCAGGCCCAGGGGGACCTTGTGCACGCCGAAAGCCTCGACCATGGCGGTGAAGGCGTTGCCGGGCACGGCAACGTCGTCGGCGCGGAAATAGACCGACGCCTTTGCGGACGGGGCCTTTGCCAGTCCCGTGTCGATGGCCTGGGCCAGGCGTTGGCGGTGATCGTCGGGAAGACTGTGCCAGAGAGGAGAGACGTTGTTTGAAACGATCATGGGTGCTCGGTTTGATGTTGTTGCCTGTTTGGCCGCATGCCGGAAACGATCAGCCGGGCCGACTCGGCCGCTCCGTCCAGACGGAAGGACCCGGCCAGGGCCTTTTCACGCCGATCGAGCAGTCCGCCCACAAGTCCGGCCAGACGGGCGGGCTCGAAATCTTCGGGCGAAAGCACGCCGAGCGCGCCCAGTCCGGCGAGCCTGTGCGCGCGCAGGGACTGTTCCCGGTTCTGGGCGAAGGGCCAGACCAGGGCGGGCACGCCCGAGGCGAGGACGTTCATCGTGGTGTTGTACCCGGCCAAGGACAACGACGCGTCCGCCGCGGCCAGGAGGTCCAGGAAGTTCCCGGAGAACCGCGACACGAAAACCCTCTCGTGTGCGGAGGAATGGGCCAGTAATCGTTGATAGGCCTCCTCGTCAAGGAAAGGACCCGTGAAAATCTCGAGACGGACGGGATTGTCTGTAATCAGAAGAGGATAGGAATTCACCGCCGCAAAGAGCAATTCGGAGCCCACCTTGCCCCCGCCGGCGCTGGCCACCACCAGCCTTTCCCCTGGCGCAAGATCCATGGAGGCGCGCACCGCCTCCCGCGCGCCGGGTGAAGGCATCTGGGTGACGAAGCCGGTGTACTCCACTGGGATTTGCGCCTCGGCGATCCTGGGGAAGGTCTCCTCCAGGGGAAAGAGCGCGGGGTCCGAGTGGACCAGCAAGGCGTCGAACAGCTGGTTCAGCCTGCCCACCACCCTCGACTGGTACTTTTCCGGGTTGTCCTTCTCCACCAGGATGTCGCGCAGGCTGCACACCACGCGGGGCCGCCCGTAGGCTCCCCGGCGCACGGCGTCCAGCACGGGCAGGAGCTCGAACTCGAAGGCCCGCCGGCCGAAGGGATAGAGCTCCACCACCAGGACGTCCGGCCGCTCGCGCTCCATGACGGCCGCGAACCGGGCGGCGCGTTCGCGCTTTACGGCGTCCAGGTCGTCCCCGGAGAGCATTTCCCGGAAGTCCTCGTCCATGGAGAGCACGGGCAGGCGCTCGTGGACCACGTGGGGAGGCAGTTCGCCCGGCACTTCGGGGCCGCCGGTGACGAAGACCGTCCTGTGGGGGGCCAGGGCGCGCACGATGGCCAGGCTGCGCATGAAATGGCCCAGGCCCAGCACGTGCTGGCAGTAGAAGACGATGTTCATCTCGGCAAGCCTCGCTTGATGGGGAAACGTTCGGGTACGCGGAGCGGGAAGGCCCGTCACAGCGGCAGGTTCCAGTCCTCGATGCGCATGCAGCCCCCGTCCGCCCTGTCCGCCCGCAGGATGTGCAGGGCGCGCGGGGCCAGGATTTTCGGCTCGCCGGGCAGGTAGTCCCGCCCCATGAGGGCGTAGAGAACGGCCCGCACCACCCCCTCATGGGTCACCACCAGCACGGACTGCCCCGCGTGGCGCGCGGCGATGCCCATGAGGCTGGCCCAGGCGCGCTCGAGGACGGCTCTGCGGTCTTCCCCTCCCGGAGGGGTGAAGGCCCAGCCCAGCGCCTCCTGCGGCTCCAGGATGCCCTGCAGGCGCAGCTCGGGCACGGCGAGGCCGGTCCATTCCCCGAAAGCCTGCTCGCGCAGCCCGGGCTCGGCCAGGGGGGAGAGTCCAAGTCCCTGTCCCACCAGTTCGGCCGTGCGGAAAGCCCGGCCGAGCGGACTGGCGTACAGGGCGCTGAACCCGTATCCGGCCAGGGAGGCCGCCCAGCCACGCGCCGCCCGCGCGCCCTCGGGCGTGAGCGGCGAGTCGTGCTGGCCCTGGATACGCCGTTCCACGTTCCACTCGGTCTGGGCGTGGCGGATGATGGCCAGGCGGGTCACGCACGCCTCCCGGCAAGCGCGAGTAGGCGCTCCTCCACTACGGAAAAATTACGCGCCGCATCGTGATGCTCACGCACGTAGGCGGCCGCCGCCCGGCCCATGGCCGCGCGCCTGTCCGCATCGTCCAGCAGGGATTCCACCGCGCCGGTGAAAGCAGCGTCGTCGAAGGGCGGAGTCAGCAAGGCGGTCTCGCCGGGCCGCGTCACCTCGGGGATGCCCCCGTTGTCGAAGGCCACCACGGGAAGACCGGCGGCCTGGGCTTCCAGGTAGACCATGCCCAGGCTCTCCCGGATGCCTGGGAATGCGAACAGGTCGGCCGCGCTGTACACGGCGCGAAGCTCTTCGCGGGGCAGCTGTCCCAGGAAGAGCGCCCGGCCCGGCAGATGTTCGCGGGCCAGGGCCGTGAGTTCCGCCCGGGTCTCCCCGTCGCCGCCCAGCACCAGAAGAAAATCCCGCTCGAGTCCGCCCAGGCGGGAGATCAGGTAGCGAAGCCCCTGGGATTTCACGTCGTCACGGAACATGGCCACGGAGGCGATCACGGGGCGGGACGCCGCTCCCCAGCTCGCCCTGAGTGCGGCCCCGGCCTGGGCGTCCCGCGTGAACGCCCCCGGATCGATGCCCGGGGCCACGTAGCACAGGCGCTCCTCGGGCAGCAGGCGGCGCAGGTTCTCCATGTCCAGGCGGCGGTTGGAGAACACCACGTCGGCCGCCAACAGGCTGCGTTTGTTCAGTTCGAAGCCCAGGCGCGTGGCCGGGGTCTTGCGGCGCTTGGTGGAATAGATGCCCTGGAACACCGCGTAGGGAATCCCCATCCGCCGGGAGGCCCACGGCCCGATGACGTCCGGAGACTTGTAATAGGCGTGGTGGGTGAGCCACACGTCCGCGCGTCCCATCCCGGCGCGCAGGGCTTCGAAGGCGGCCAGGGGCCACAGCAAGGGGCGCGAGGCCAGCTCGCGGGCGCGAAGCCTCGAGGCCACGGCGATCTCGTGGCCGTGCCGGGACAGATACCGGGTCAGGCCCAGGGCGGTGGTCAGGTCACCGCTGGGGCGGGGATGGTCCAGGGGTTTGAAGGGCGCGTAGAAGGCGATCTTCATGACATATGGGCGCGAAAGATCGCGGCCAGCTCGCCCACGAGCCTCCGGTTGTCGAAATGCTCGAGCACGCGCCGCCTGGCCTGGGGGACCACCCGGGCGCGCAGGTCCCGGTCCGTGAGCAGGCGGCGGGCGGCCTCGGCCAAGCCCTCGTGGTCGCCGGGGGCGGCCAGCAGGCCGTGGTCCTCCATGGCGATGAGTTCCGGGATGGCGGACACCGTCGTGGCCGCCACGGGCACGCCCATGGCCATGGCCTCCACCAGCACGTTGGGGATGCCGTCGCGGTCGCCGTTGGCGCTCACCTCGCAGCCCAGCAGGAAAAGATCCGCCCGGCGGAGACGCTCCACCACCACCTCGTGGGGCTTGGTTCCCAGCCACTCGATGCGCCCCTCGATGCCCAGTTCACGGCCCAGGCGTTCCAGGTTCTCGCGTTCCTCCCCCGTTCCGATGAGCACGTGGCGGAACTCGATCCCGGCCCGCTCGAGCCCGGCCAGGGCGCGCAACACCGTGGGCAGGCCCTTCTTGGGGGTGAGCCGGGCCACGGTGAGTATCTCGTAGGGCGGCTTGGCCTCGACCCGCAAAGCGCCGGGGTCGAACAAGCCCAGGTCGATGCCGTGGTAGACCCGGTGGACCGGCGTGCCGCCCGGATTGAGCTTGCCCAGATACTCCTTGTTGTAGCCGGTGCAGGTGGCCACGAAGCGGGCTCCGGCGATCTTTTCCGAAAGCCTGGCCGGGTCCTGGGTGTAGATGTCCTTGGCGTGGGCCGTGAAGCTGTAGGGCAGCCCGGCCAGGATGCCCGTGAACACGGCCACGGACGTGGGCGAATGGGCGAAATGGGCGTGCAGGTGAGTGACGCCCGAGCCCGGCAGCACCCGCGAGGCCAGATACCCGGCCTGGAGCAGGTGCTTGGCCGTGGCCGCCTTGCGGGTAGCGGCCAGGCGCCGCAACATCTCGGCCAGCCCCTTCAGGTAGCGCCGGGGGGACCGGGCCATGGCCGCCAGGTTGGCGCTCAGAAGCTTCAGGACGTTCCCCGCGATGGTCTCGGGCAGGTAGTGCACGGGAGCCTTGATGCGCTTGACGGACTCGTGGGAGAAGTCCTCGCGGGGATGGCGCATGGAGAGGATGCGGATGTCGAAGCCCTGCGCCTCGAGAAGGGCGATCTCGTTGGAGATGAAGGTCTCAGAGATCCGCGGATATCCCTTGAGGATCATGCCCAAAACCGGGCCCGGCACCGGGGAGCGCCCCGCGTCGCCGCCCAGGCCGGTCATGCGGTGACGCCCCTGAATTCGTCCAGGCGCGAGGAGATCACCTCGAGGCCGGTGAAGCGAAAATCAGCTATGCCGCCGCAGCAGGACTGCGGATCCTCGATGAGCCGCGTCACCTTCTCGGCCAGGGCGTCCGGGGAGAGCCGCGACCAGGGCAGGTATTCGACGAGCCTGTGGCTCTGGAACATCTCGGCCCGGATGCGCTGCTCCAGACGGGGCTCCTCGCGGGGCACCACCAGGGACGGCTTGCCCATCGAGAGGATCTCGCAGGTGGTGTTGTAGCCGCCCATGGAGACCACCACGTCGGCCATGCCCATGAGGGCCTCCATGTTGCGGTGAAAATGGTGGAAGCGCGCCTTGACCTTGATGGCCCGCTTGTGGACCTCCTCGCGCATGTCCCTGGGCATGAACGGCCCCGAGACCAGGATGGACCGAAACGGCGGGTTCACCATTTCTTCCAGCATGCGCAGATAGGCGTCCATGAGCGGGTAGCCGTCACCGCCGCCGCCAGTGGTCACCAGCACCAGGCGCTCCTTCTGGGTCAGGCGTTCCTCCTCGCGCATCTCGGCCACCTTGCCGCGCCGGGGCACGGCGCGGGGGATGTATCCGGTGAAGACCATCTTGGCGCTTACCGCGTCCGGCACGGCATACTCCACGATGGGGTCGTAGTACTTCTGGTTCCCGTAGACCCATATCTCGGAATAATACTGGTCCAGCACGTCGTAGATGCCCTTTTCGCGCCACTCCCGGCGCGTGGACTCGGCGTCGTCCATGATGTCGCGCAGCCCCAGGATGGTGCGGCAGTGGGGCATGCGCCTTTTCAGCCACTTGAGCGTGGGCAGCACCTCGCGCTTGAGCCCCATGGGGGCCTTGTCCACGATGAACAGATGCGGCTGAAAGGACTTGGCCGTGGCCACGATGATGTTGCGCCTGATGTTCAGGGCCTGCCGGGCGGAGAGCCGAATGGACAGGGGGAGGTATTCCTCGTTGGTCTTCTTTATCATGCCCGGGATGCGCACGAAATCGACGCCCTCGGGAAAATCGAAGCGTCCGACCAAAGGCGAGCCGGTCAGGATGAGCACGTTCACCCCGCCCCCACGCAGATGCTGGGCGATGGCCATGGTCCTGCGGATGTGGCCCAGGCCGTAGGTATCGTGGGAATACATGAGGATATTGTAGGTGGGCGCGGAGACCATGGCGCGCCACATACCCTACAAGTGCCCGGACAGGCAATTCCCAAGGCTTGCCACCAGGCCTGCCCTCGGGTACAGCCTTACTGTGAGATTGCTATAGCGATCCGACCGGAGGGGTATGGGCACGGTCTACATAGAAGATTTGCGCCCGGGGATGGTCTTGTCCGCCGACGTTCGCAGCCGCCAGGGGCGACTGCTCTTTTCGTCGGGGCTTTGCCTGGACGAACTCTCCATCCAGACCCTGAAATTCTGGGGCGTGACCGAGACCCTCATCGAGGGGGTAGACCAGGAGGCCCTCGATCACGAGCGCATCCGAGCCCTCGACCCCGCTCTGGCCAAGGCCGCCTGGAACGAAACCAGCCGCCGCCTGAATCTCTCCGACCAGCACCATCCCGCGGTAAGGGAATTAAAGCGCGTCACCTTCATAAATCTCGTCCAGGGCGGGCTCGAGGTTCCCGAGCCGGGGCCGGTGAAGCAGTTCAGCGCCGCAGAGCACAAGAAACGCCCTGATATGGCCCGACTGGCCAACGGCACTTCCAAACTGGCCTCCATGCCGGGCATCGTGGCCCAGGCCCTGGACGCCCTCAAGAATCCCAACGTCTCCTTCACCTACGTGGCCGAGATCATCAGCAAGGACACCGCCCTGTCGGCCAAGCTCCTGAAGCTGGTCAACTCCGCCCTGTACGGCTTCCCCGAACCGATCGACACCATCTCCCGGGCGGTCACGGTGGTCGGGGCCAGCCGCCTCACCAGCCTGGCGCTGGGCGTGTCGCTCATCAACGTGTTCAAGAACATCCCCAGGGAAGTGCTGGACATGCACTCCTTCTGGGAACACAGCCTGGCCTGCGGCGTCCTCGCCAGGCTCCTGGCCGTCACGGCGGGACATCCCAACGAGGAGCGCTGCTTCGTGGCAGGGCTCTTGCATGATATCGGACGCCTGGTGATGCTTAAAAACCACCCCGGGCATGTGTCCCAGGCCATCACCCAGGCCCGGCAGGACAGCCGCCAGCTCTTCGAGGTGGAGGCGGCGCTCTGGGGGTTCGACCACGCCATGCTCGGCGGACAGCTTCTGGCCAACTGGAAGTTCCCTTCGTCGCTCGAGCGGGCCGTGGCCGAGCACCACCGCCCCGCCGGGAAGACCATCCACCAGGACGCCGCCCTGGTGCACCTGGCGGACATCCTGGCCCAGGCGGTGGGTTTCGGGCAGAGCGGTTCGCCCCTCGCCCCCGCGCTCTCCGCCGAGGTCTGGGAGCACCTGAACATTCCCAAGAGCGCGCTGGGCGCGGCCGCGGCCCAGGCGCAAAGGCAACTCGACGACATAGGGCACATACTGCTCTCAGGAAATGAAGACGCCAGCACATAAACCCTCCAAGGTCTCCCCCGGCAGGGAGCGCCTGGCCTTCCTCGAAGAGGCGTACCGCCATACTCTGGAATCCCTGGAGATGGCCGCGTCCCTCGGCATTCCCGAAGGCATCAGGCCCCTTGGAACCGTCACCCAGATCCTGAACGAAACGTCGCTTCGCGTGCGCAAGCTCCTGAAGTTCAAGGCCGTCGCCTTTTTCCTGGTGCGCGAGCCCAGCGGGGATTTCTACCTGGCCCGCTGCAGCCCCCCGGGGCGGGCCCGCCAGATGGAGGAAGAGATGCGCCTCCTGGTGGAGAGCGGCTCGGCGGCCTGGGCCCTGCAGCGCAAGCGGCCGGTCTTCACCTCTCCGGGGACCATGGAAGGGCAGCTCCTGATGCACTCCATGACCACGGCGTCGCGCATCCGGGGCATGTTCCTGGGGTGGCTCGGCCAGGACATCAAGAGCATCTCGGACACCTCGCTCACCCTGCTCACCATCCTTTTGCGCGGCAGCGCCTCGCTGCTCGAGGGCATGGAGCTCTACAGCCTCTTCCGCAAGGCCAATTCCGACCTCAAGGCCAAGGTGCGCGACCTCGAGGAATCACAGCGCTCGCTCAAGCGAGAGATCGAACGCCGCCGCAAGGTGGAGGAGCAGCTCAAGCACCAGGCCCTGCACGATCCGCTCACGGGCCTGGCCAACCGCACCCTCATGCGCGACCGCATCCAGCAGGCCGTGCGCCGCTCGCAGCGCCGCGACGGGGTCTGCTACGCCGTGGCCTTCATGGACCTGGACAAGTTCAAGCTGGTCAACGACACCCTGGGCCACGACGCGGGCGACAAGCTGCTCGTCCGGGTGGGTGAGCGCATCCTCGAATGCGTGCGCCAGCTGGACACCGTGGCCCGCTTCGGCGGAGACGAATTCGTAATCTTCCTGGAAGAACTCACCTCGCCCTCGGAGGCCATCCGGGTGATGAAGCGCGTGCGCCAGGGCCTTGCCCGCCCCTTCGAAATCGACAGCCACAACGTCACCGTGACCGGAAGCTTCGGGCTGGTGTTCGGGCCTGTGCGCCTGTCCAACCCGGACATCCTCATCAAAAAGGCCAACACGGCCATGCACGCGGCCAAGGAAGCCGGGCGCAACCGCATCAAGGTATTCAGCGCCCGCATGAGCGGCAGGGCCAAGATGAACGCCGCCCTCCTGACGGGCCTTTCCCGCGCGGTTGCCGGCAACGCCACAGGAGTGCTCTATGTGCCCACTCTTTCGAGCGTGGACCTGCGCCTGAGCGGTTTCCTGGCTATCCCCACCTGGCGGGCCAAGGGCATCGGCGAGCTGCGTGACGAGGAGCTGACCGAACTCGCGGCCAAGGAAGGCTTGGCCTGGAGCCTGTGGCTTCTCACCATGACCAAGGCCCTGGACGGCCTCAAGGACTGGCTGGAGCAACACCAGGCGGACATGGCCGTCACCATGAGACTCAAGCAATCCCAGCTCCCCCCCTCCGGCCTGGCCCAAGAAGTGCTCGCCGGGCTCGACAGAGCCGGGCTTCCGGGCTCGGCCCTGCGCCTGGAGATTCCGGAGGACACCCTGGTGTCGGGCGGCGAGCATCTCGTCCACGAACTCACCCGTCTCAAGGACCGGGGGGTCAGGCTCTCGGTGGGGGATTTCGGCGAGCGGTTCTTCAGCTTCCACGGGGTGAGCCCGTCGCTGTTCGAAAGCGTGACCATCGATTCTTCCAAGCTGGCCGACCAGCCGGCCAAGCGCTCCAAGGAGCTGATGGGGTCGCTGGTGTCCATCGCCAAGGCCCTGGACCTCTCCGTGGTGGCCGACGGCGTGGACAGCAAGGAAACCGCCGACATCATCGCCAACCTCAACTGCCTGGGCATGCAGGGTGAAAGCCTCTCGCGCCCGCTGACCGCCGAACAGGCCCTCAAGTTCATCAAATCGTCCAGCGTTTGCACGCCGCAACTTCCTGCTGGCGACGAAACAAAAAAATCCTGATTCTTTGTCGTTTGGCGGAGTCTGCTAATCCTGAAAAATCGGAATCCGTTTTTTCAGGACCCAACGAATATTATCGTAGTGATTGCCAACACGCGTGGATGAGCGCGTCGGAGATGCAAGACTAATCGATGACCATGCCCTGCTGGCGGTATTCGTTGAGCTTGTTGCGCAGCGTCCGCACCGAGATGCCCAGAAGCAGCGCGGCCTGGGTGCGGTTGCCCAGGGTCTGGTCGAGGCTTCGCAAGATCATCTCCCGCTCCAGTACGTCCAGGGGCACGATGCCCTGGGGCATCTGGGCCACGCCGCCGGGCTCCTCGGCCGCGGGCTCGGGCGAAAGCGACGTCACCCGTTCCATGCTCACCGGTGGCTCCTCCACCAGGGGGAACTCCTCGCCCTCCAGCAGGAAGTGCACCTTCTCTATGGGGCCGTTCCCGGCCAGGAGCACCGCCCGTTCCATCAGGTTCTGCAGCTCGCGCACGTTGCCCGGCCAGTCGTAGGCCATGAGCCAGTCGCGGGCCTCCACGGAAAAGGCCAGGGAGCCGAGCCCGTACGCCTTGCGGAACTTCTCCACGAAATAGACCGCCAGGGAGAGGATATCCTGGCCGCGCTCGCGCAGCGCTGGCAGCTTGAGCGGGATGACGTTCAGGCGGTAGTAGAGGTCCTGGCGGAACTTGCCTTCCTCAACGTACTGCTCGAGCCTGCGGTTGGTGGTGGCCAGCACGCGCACGTCCACCTTCACGGTTTCCATGCCGCCCACCCGGTCGAACTCGCCTTCCTGCAGGACGCGCAAAAGCTTGGCCTGCAGGCCCAGGTCCATCTCGGAAATCTCGTCAAGCAGGATGGTGCCCCCGCTCGCCAGCTCGAACTTGCCCAGCTTGCGGGCGATGGCGCCGGTGAAAGCCCCCTTCTCGTGGCCGAAGAGTTCGCTCTCCAGCAGGTGCTCGGGCAAGGCCGCGCAGTTGAGCGCCACGAAGGGCTTGCCCGCCCGGTCGGAATGGGCGTGCAGGTAGCGGGCGAACATCTCCTTGCCCGTGCCGGATTCGCCCGAGATCAGCACCGTGGCCTTGGACTTGGCCACCTGCTTGGCCAGGGCCAGCACGCGCAGGATGGCGGGCTGGCCGCCGATGATGGCGAAACGCTCTCCGGTGACGCCGGGAGCCGCGGACGTTCCGCCGCGCGCGGGCTGGGGCTGGGCCTGCTGCCCGGCGCCGGCCGCCGTCCCGGGGACCTGTTGGTGCATGGCTACGGACAGCGCCTGGGCCGCCGCCTGCAAGGGACCCGCGGCAAGCGAGCGGCCCTCTGGGGCGGATTCCTCCCGCCTCGGGGCCTCCCTGACCTCTTCCTCTTCCGGCTCCTGCGGCAGCACCGCCACGATCTTGTCCCAGGACAGGGGCTCCAGCCAGTAGTCGCGCGCGCCCTGTTCCAGGAAGGACTGGGCCTCCTGGGCGGTGCCCCGGTCGGTGAACACGATCACCGGGGGAAAATCGTCCGCGTCCCTGGCCGCCGCCAGCAGCGCGCCCGCCTGGTACGCGCCGCCGATCTTGGCCTGGGTGAAGATGACCGACGGCCTGGATTTCTTCAGAAACGCCAGGGCCCCGGACAGGCTGTCCGCGATGCCGGCCTCCACCCCCGCCTCCTTGAACCTTGGGAACAAGGACGTGATGGTGTGGGCTTGGGCAACGAAGAGGATCGACTTCTGCGGCATGAAAGCCTCTTATCCCCAAGTCAAAAGCATTTCAACGGTGGCGACGATTCTTTGCATGCTTTTTTGGGCGGTTAGGAAGCGGCCGTTTTGGCGCCCCAGCGCCTCCCCGCCAAACACCAAGATTTGACATTTTTCGTATAACACCCATATCTTTCACCACACGGAGCAGCATCACATGAACACCATCCAGACCAAATACGGCCCCATCGGGCCGGTCGATTTCGTGGAGAAAGGCCCCCATGGGCACGTCACGTCCTGCGTGCCCATGGCTCCCATCACGATAACCACGCCGCTCGGCGAACTCATCGCGCAGCATTCCACCGACGACATGCGCCGCCCCAAGGTGGAGCCCATCGAATTCCACCCCGACGGCAGCCTCAAATCCCTGGCCCTGGAAGAACGCACCGCCGTACCCACCCCCGTCGGGACCATCGAGGCCGAACTGGTCACGTTCCATCCCGACGGCAGCCTGCGCCGGGTCTTCCCGCTCAACGGCAAGCTCTCGGGGTACTGGACCGAAAAAGAGGAAGTCCGCCTGGCCGGGCCGCTCACCGTGCCCACCCCGGTCGGAACCGTCACCGCGCGGCTCGTGAACGTGCAGTTCTTTCCCTCCGGGAAAGTCCGCAGCCTCACCCTCTGGCCCGGCGACACCGTGGAGATCGACACCCCCATCGGACGCCTGAGCGCCCGCATCGGACTGGCCTTCCACAAAAACGGTAACCTGCGATCCTTCGAACCGGCCCGCATGACCACAGTGCCCACCCCCCTGGGCGACATGGAAGCCTTCGACCCCGACGCCGAGGGCATCCACGGAGATCTGAACTCCCTGGCCTTCCACGAGGACGGCGCCGTGGCCTCCCTGGCCACCCCGCTCAACACCCTGGAAATCACCCTGCCGGACGGCTCGAAAAAATTCTTCGCGCCCGCCACCGTGCCCAATCTGTGCGACGAACGAGTGAAGGACATCTCCCCCTTGCGGATTTTCCTGCGGCCGGGCAAAATCTCCCTCGGCGAAGACTGCGTCCACAGCTTCCCCTTCGCCGGACACCGGTTCAAGGTCGGCAGGCTCCTCCAGGACTGCTTCGCCCCCATCTCCTACGAATGCGGCATCTGCGGCTGAACCCGCGCCCAACAAGGAAGGTCCACGCATGAGTTTCCCTGAATCCTTCGAAAACGTCACCGTGAAGACCCTGGCCAACGTCTATTTCCACGGCAAGGTGGTCAGCCACACCATCACCGAAGCATCCGGACAACGCCGCTCCCTGGGCGTCTGCCACGCCGGGACCTTCACCTTCACCACCGGCGATCCCGAAATCATGGAAATCACCGCCGGCAACGTCCGCGCCAAGGTGGACGGTGAAGACGAATGGGGCGTCTACGGCCCCGGGCAGTCCTTCCACATCCCCGCCAACACCTCGTTCGAAATGGTGGTGGAAAGCGAACTGGCCCAGTATATCTGCACTTTTGGGTAAGAGTTAAGAGGGAACAGTAAAGATGCCCCCGGCGGCCAGAGAGGGCGCCGCCCTCTCTGGACTCTCCCGCCAAAGGAACTGCGTTCCTTTGGAATCCTCTCTAGCTTCGCGGGATTCGTGAGCAGGATTCGATGAATCGCGGAAAGATGTTCTTCGGTTGCGAGAGATCCGTTTTGGCATGTACAAGCGTCCTGGCGCTGGCGCTGCTCATGCTCACGGCCAGCCCGGCCCTGGCCTGCACCCTCTGGTCGGCCGTAGGCGATGCGGCTGGCGGTGGCACCATCCTGGTCAAGAACCGCGACTACTCGCCGGATTCCACCGGCAGCCTCGTGCTGGTGCGCCCGGAAAACGGGCACGCCTACCTGGGCTACCACGCCAGGGTGAAGGGACGCGAACGCCTGGTGGCCGGAGTCAACGACGCCGGCCTGGCCGTGGTCAGCGCCACGGCCGGAAGCCTGGCGCGCCAACAGCGCGACGTGCCGTCCAAAGTCAAATCGCTCCTGGCCCGCCTTCTGACACAAACGGCTACCGTGGACGAGGCCCTGGCCCACACGGACTGGTTCGCCGGACACTCCCCGGTTATTTACATGCTCTCCGACGGACGCAAATCCGCCTGGGTCGAAATCGGCCCGGACGGCCAAGTGGCCACGCGCGAAGCAGCCCAAGGCGCCCTGGCCCACACCAACCATTTTCTCGCTCCCGAACTGGCCGCCCATAATGTCAAGAACGGCCCCAGCAGCCACGAGCGCCTGATCCGCATCACCGATCTGCTCGCCGGGCAAAAGACCTTCACCGAGGCCGATTTCGAGCGTTTCGGCCAGGACCAGAACGCCGGACCGGACAACTCCATCTTCCGCAAAGGCTCCACACCCGCATCCACCCGCACCATGGCGCGGCTTGTTGTGCGCACCACGCCCGGACAAGCGCCCGTGGCCGCCGTGACGAACTACGACGATCCCGGCAGGCCATGGTCGATGCGGCTCACACTGGACAAAACGTTCTGGGAGCAGATTCCGGTCGGGGCGATGAAGACCCTCGCGCCGGAGTAAGGGGGGAAAGAAGAGAAGAGGAAGACGCCTCCGGCGGCCAAAGGGACCAGTCCCTTTGGAATCCCTTATGGCTTCGCGTCGATCGATGCGAATGCGATCGGGCACGAAAGAAGGCAGGAAGCGCGCAAAGCCGCGCCCTCTGCCTAGTTCAATTTCATGAAGACCGGATCAATCTTCGGAGGGTTCTTCGGGGCCGCCCAGATCGAGTTGATAGAACGCCAGATCGAGCCATCGTCCGAATTTATACCCGGCCTTGGTGATCGTTCCGGAGAATTTGAAGCCCAGCTTCTCATGCATCCTGATGCTGATGGTGTTTTCCGAGTCGATGCCGGCAACCATCGTGGCGTATCCTCTCCCGACAGCATCGGCTATCAAGGCCCGCATCAAAGAGATGCCGACGCCCTTTCCCCTGGCCTGAGGCGCAACATACACGGAATGCTCGATGGTGTATTTATAGGCAGGCCATGCCCTGAACGGACCATACGTAGAAAATCCGAAAACCTCCACGCCGTCGTCATAAACGAAAACGGGATAGCCATCATCGATCTTGTTGCAAAGCCACGCCGTTCGATCTTCCAGAGTCTGTGCTTTATACGAATATACTGCCGTCGTGTTCAATATGGCGTCATTGTAAATGTCCAAAATATCAATCAAATCTCCTTCTCGAGCTTGTCGAATCATATTCATTCGTTCCTGTTCCTGCGAAGTGATATGGTGTCCAGAGGGCGAAGCCCTTTGGCGGGTGCAGGGCAGCGCCCTGCCGGGGTACGGGGCGGAGCCCCGTCTACTCGCCCCCTCTTTCCTTCCAGGCCTTCAGCATGCCGAAACAACCGGCCAGCATCATGTCTCCTCCCGGAGCGGGGAACACGGCCTCCATCATCCCTCCCAGTTCGCCGCGCCGGGGGCCTATGACGAACGTGCCATCGAACGTTCCGGTGAGTTCCCGCACGGCGCAGCCGTGGCCGCCCGTATCGAACACGTCCTCATTGCGCAGCGCCCCCTTCCGGAACAGTTCCAGTTGCCGGACAAGCTCGGGGATTTCGATCTGGCCGGTGTGGTGTTCGTAAACGCCGGCCAGCCTGCCCTGGTGCACCAGAAGGCCCAGCACATGGCTGTTGCCCATGTTGACCACGAGCGTCCCCCGGTCGTCGGCCACGGCCTCCACGGCGGGGTCGAAGAGCGCGCCCAGGGCGGCCGCAGGGCCGGTGTCCATGACGGGTCCGCCGCCGGTGGCCTGCTGAATCGTGGCCAGGCGGGTGAGTTCGACAGGCGGCGTGTCATAGAGGAGCGCGTCCAGGCGCCCGGAGGTTCCGGCCAGGAAGCGCTCCCAGAGGCCGAAGCGTCCGGTGCGGCTGGACTGTCCGGGATGGTGCCCGTGGTCTTGGGCGCAGGCCAGCACGAGTTCCGGCGGTTCGAGCCCGGCCAGGGCCAGCAGTGACTGCCAGAAGCCGGGATCGTAGTCCGCAAGGTGCACGGGTACGTGTCCGGACGGGCAGGAGCCGGAGAGGACGATGCCGTGCCGGATGATGGACGGAGGATCGTCGGTGAGGGCGAGGGCGGCCTCTGGGTGGGCGGAGATCGCCAGCCCTGCGGCTGCGTGGTCCCGTGCCGCGCGCAAAAATCCGCCGCCCATGTTGTGGCCGCACAGATGGATCGGGCGTTTCTGGGCGGTGAGCGCCTTGATGCGTGCGGCCACGAGCTTGGCCGGGGCGGGGAGCACGAACTTGGGGCAGTTCTCCAGGGAGCGGCCCTCCATGAAATAGAGGGCGTCCTGGGTGCCGCTGCCGATATCGAGGCAGAGGATGGAGCGCATTACTGTCCTTGGGGTCCTTTGGCCACGCCGCCCTTGAGGCTGACACCGGGCTCCACGCCGCGCATGACGCGGCGCACCAGGATGAACTCCGGGTCGGGCACGCGGGCCACGAGCTTGTTGGTGGCGTCGCGCACCTCGACGGCGCTCGAGAGAGGCCGGAACGACTTGCCGTCGCCCGAGAATCCGAACTCGGCCACGTAGAAAATCCTGGCGGCGCCTGAGCCCAGGCCCAGGGCGAAGGCTTCGGCGGAGAGCGCAAGCGGCGCGCTCACGATGATGGTCCGGGCGGGGTATTGCCCCCGCCCCATCCATTTGGGACGCTCCTCGAACCAGCGGTAGCGGTCGAAGGCTTCACCCAGGGTGAGCCTATCGTCCACATTGGGGAAGGTGCCGTTCACGATGGCGTGCATGGCCGGGTCGTCGGTGACGAAGGCCGAGGCGACCCCGCCCAGGGGGGCGTTGCCCTCCGAGCCGGGGCCGGTGGGCTTGACGAGGCAGGCTCCGGCCATGAGCGCGGCGCACAGGATAGCCACGAGCCAGAACCGCCAGTCGCGCAGGATGCTTAAGAGCGCCGTCATGGCCTACTCCACGGGACAGGGCAGGTTTTTGAAGACGTAGCTGGCTTCGCCGGTGTGCCGGGTTTCGTCATAGTAGAGCATGATGTCCACCTGCTTGCCGGTCCAGGTGAGCATGCCGCCGGAGAGCTTGGTCGCCTTGCCGTGGCGATTGGCAATTTCGGCGTTCAGCTTGTCAAAATTCTCGCGGCCGTCCACTTCCATGTCCACGGTGAAGAGGCGCTTGTACATGAACAGGTAGGAAAGGCTCTTGAGAGGCACGCCGTGCAGGTGAAGGTCGTCGCCCGCGCGCACGCACTTGAGCCCCTCCTCGGAGTCGGTCTCGCAGGCGAATGCCTTGCCGGGCTGGTACTCCTTGCCGAAGGGGATGCCCATGAAATCAACGGGTTCGGCGCGCATGGCGGCCTGGGCGCTGGCGCACAGGCAGGCCAGGGCGGCGGCGAGAAAAGCGGTTCTGAGAAACATCGCGCTATTTGCTCCATTCCTGGACGAAGTTCTTGGCGGTTTCCATGCGGTAGCCCTTCTTTTCGAGGCTCGACTGCACGTCTTCGACGTTCTCGGCGTCCACGCGGATGACCAGCATGCGCCGCCCGCCGTGGAAGAAGGTGCTGGCGGAGAGGATGTTGGCGTTCTTGGAGGCGATGGCGTCGGCCACTTCGCGGATGACGCCGGGCCTGTCCTGCACCTCGAAGACCAGGCGCGAGCCGCCCAGGGCCAGGCCCATCTCCTCCACGAGGACCTCGAGCATGACGGTGCGGGTGATGTAGCCGATGAGCCCGCCCTTGTCGTCCACCACGGCCAGGCCGGCTAGGTTCTTGTCGTGCATGATCTGGGCGGCGAGCTCGATCTCCATCTCAGGGGGAACGGTGGTGATGTCCTTGCGCATGACCATGCCCACGTCGAGCTTGCTGATGAGGTACAGGGCCTCGTTGCGGTCCAGGGTGGAGAGCATGGAGGGCAGCGCGGCGGTGAGGTCTTCGTGGCGCACGTAGCCCACGAGCTTGCCGCCATCCGTGACCAGAAGCATCCAGTATTCCTCTTTCTCGAGGATCTTCTTGGCTTCCGGCAGAGGGGTGGAGGGGGTGACGGGGTGGAAGTCCTTGAGCATTTTCAGGCCGACGTACATGCGATCCTCCTGGGATCATAAAGGGTTTTTGAAACCGCCCATGCGGGCGGGGTCATGCGTTGGCCGCCTGCTGGCTTTGCTGCTGCTTGGCAGAGCGGCGCAGGGGCAGGGTCAGGATGAACGCGGCCCCCTCCCCGGGGGTAGACTTCACGGTGATGGAGCCGTTGTGCATGGTGGTCACGATGTAATAGGACACGGAAAGCCCGAGTCCGGTGCCCTCGCCCACCTCCTTGGTGGTGAAGAAGGGTTCGAAGATGCGTGCGGCATCCTCTTTCCGGATGCCGGGGCCGTTGTCGCGCACGGTGATGACCGCGTCGTCGGAGGTCCTGGAGGCGCGTATCCACAGCTCCGGCGCCCGTATATCCGCGGTTTCGGCCATGGCCTGGGCGGCGTTCTTGAAGAGGTTGAGCAACACCTGCTCAATCTGGTTGCGGTTGACCGGGGCTTCTCCCAGGTCCAGGGAGAAATCCCGCACCACCTTGATGGTCTTGAAGTCGAGACGCCTTTTGAGCTCGTAGTCGTTGGCGGCGAGATCCAGGGCCCGCTCGATGAGTTCGTCGATGCGCGCCGGGATGTAGCCCGAATGCGAGCGCCGGGAGAATCCCAGCATGTTGGCCACGATTTTGCCCGCCCTAGCCCCAAGTTCGCGGATGGTTTCCACTTGTTGGAAGACGCCGCGTTTTTCCAGATAGGCGCGCATCCCTCCCAAGTCGATCCCCGCTTCCTGCGCGGCCACCCGGTTTGCGGGCAGGTCAGGCGAGAGCCTCCGGGCCAGGTTCTGGGCGGACATGAGGATGCCCCCCAGGGGGTTGTTGATCTCATGGGCCATGCCCGCCGCGAGCCCGCCCACGGTCATCATCTTCTCGGTGTGCACCATGACCTCTTCCATGCGGATGCGGTCGGTGATGTCGTCGATGCGCAGCACCGCGCCCATGTCCCCACCGGACGAGAGCGGATACACCAGGACGTCCACGATGCGCCGCCCCGAGCCGAAATCCACGGTCAGCTTCTCCCACTTCGCCGGGATGCTCATGGCGGCCGTGGGGCCGAGGCCGGGCAAGGCGGAGGTGAGTTGGGGCATGGTCTGCTCCAAGGTCTTGCCGAGGGCCTCCCGGGCCGGGATGTTGGTGAGCTTTTCGGCTTCCACGTTCCATTGCTCGATGCGCCCGCTGCTGCCGATGGAGGCCAGAAAAGAAGGCATGGCGTCCACCACCGCCGAAAGGCGGCGCCGGCTGTTGTCCAGAGCCCGCTCCCTGATCTTGAGGTTCGCGACCATGGTGGAGAAGCTTTCGGCCAGGTCCTCGAATTCACGGAATCCCGGGGTGATGTCGATGGAGTAGTTTCCCCTGGCCACGGCCCGGGTCTGGGCGGTGAGGTTCTCCACCGGACGCAACAGCTGCGCCCTGAAAACCACCATGGCCAGCACCGAGCACAAGGCCACGATCACCACGCCGCCGAGGGTGTAGGAATAGAGGTTGCGCACAGAGGAATAGGCGAGCGAAGCAGGCTCGAACACGATCACCAGCCAACCGGACGTGGACACCGGCGCGACGCTGGCGATGCCCCTCACCCCGGCGTAGACCTCCTCGTTGGTGCCCTCCACGCCGTCGAAGCCGCGGCGGACCACGGCCATGTTCAGCAGGCTCTCGCGTTGCACAGCCGCCTGGGGATCGGAGTGTCCGATGACCGAGCCTTTTCCATCCACCACGGCGATGAAGCCTCCCTGGGGCGAAGGCAGCACCATGGCCATACGGGAGAGTTCTTCGATGCGCAGATGCAAGGAGGCCACCCCCCCGGGGAAGCTCTCGGAGATGACGGCGCCCCCCCCCTCATTCTGGCTCGGGACGTTCGCCTCGGAATAGACGAGGCCCTGCTTTTCGCGGGCGACGCGGAAAAACGGTTTGGACGAGAAATCCGCACCGGCTGAATCCGGCATGGCTGGAGAGGCGGCCACCAATCGTCCCGAGGCGTTTATCACCTGAACCTGTCCGACGATCTTGGTGAAGTGGTGGATACTCCCGAGCGCCACATCGAGGGCCTCTCCGGACAGGCCAGACGCGAGCATCCTGGCCAGGGCGGACAAGGCGTATTCGGGCTGGGCCAGGGCGTTGCCCACTTCCCCGGCCAAGGCGTGGGCCAGTTCCCGGTTGCGCCGGGCCACATCGTCTCGCATGCGCTCCGACACGCGGTCGAACACGGCGAATTGGAGTCCCACTCCCAGGCAGGCCAGGATGGTCAAGCCCACCGCAAGGCGGGTTCTCAAGCTGGAGCGAGCTCGCATGGTCCTCATTCCCGGGCGCAGCCGAGCCCGGAGGGTGAACTATCTACGACCCTAAGAGCATACGGCTAGTGCCATACCGTGTCAAACAGGCGAGGAGAACGGGGGATGGGGAGGAGGCACCGCCGCGTCCCCCTTGCGCGCGGGGACTGCGGACGGCCTGGCGGGTGTCCCGGCTCAGCCGAGCCAGGTGAGGGAATAGAGCCTGGCGTACACCGTGGTCACTCGCCTGGCCTTGGAGATTCCGAAACCGAAATCCCTGAGCCGGCAATAAATGTGCACCGGGTTAAGCCTGTGTTGCAGATAATTTCTCAGCATCCGTGCTAACATGACCGCCTCCCACCGGACGATCCGGACTTCCCTGTTCTTTATGCATTCCGCATGCCGGTCGATAAGGGAACTTTCCAACCGGTCCCGCATGACATATCGGCCCAGGGAGGAAAATGCTTTAGCCCAAACGCCAAGGGGGCCTTACGGCCCCCTCGTGTATGATTATCCGGCCATGTGCCGGTCAGTTGGCCTTGGGCGCCGTTTCAACAGCCTTGGAACCGGTGGAGGACTTGGCCTCCACGGGCTTGGCCGCGTCCTTGGCCGTCTTGTGCTTCACGGCCAGGGGCTTCGCTGTGCCGGTATCGGCGGCCTTCTCCGCCTTCTTCTCCACCACCGGGGCGGCCTTGCCCTCGGGCTTTGCGGAGACCTTGGCCTCTTCCGCCTTGACCGTTGACGGGGCGGCCGCGTCCTTTACGGCGTCGCTCTTCTTCACCGCCGGGGCCGTTTCTGTCTTCACCGGCTCTTTCGCACCGTCCACTGGCGCCTTGTCGAGGGCGAAGGCAACAGGAGCATACACAAGAAAAACACCCATGACGCTGGCAGCAACAATGCGATTCATTGCAGTTATCTCCAAAATATTGTTTTCAGTGCCTCTTATGACTCACACAACGTTCGCCATCGAAGCACGAACACTTTAAAGCATCAAGCATGCCAAGCCGATGAATCGGCCATACAAGCCATTTCTGCATCTACTTGTTCTCCGGAAACCGGGAAAAGTACATTTTTTGCTCACTAGGGACTTGCCGGATTACAAAATTTACTCACGCCCTCTCGCCCCCCCCGCATGGCGCCCCGGCCTGGTTCCCCTGCCTGCCTTCCTACCGTGAAAATTCTCCTGTCCATGTCGCAATCGCCCCAGCACAGGCACGCGCACCCCTTAAGCGATCTTTTTTGGCTTGTGATTTCATGCGGTTGATACGTGAAAATTCTGCCTGGAAGTCTGGTCTTCCCGGATTATCATTTAATCGAGTCCGTACTTTCCGGATTTCTCGTCCTCCCTCTGCCAGCCATCGCCACGTGCAGGCTGGGCTCCGAAAATTGGAGCTCGTGCGTATCTCCGGCCTTCGCGCCGCCGCAATTGACGAAACCCGCGCCCGGCACCTACAAGCACAGTCGCATGAGCAAAATCATTCGACAGAAAATCGCCGTCACGTACGATTTCCCGGTGGCCTTCACTCGAAACGCCCTCGCCCCGGACAACGAAACCCTGGCAGGGATATTCCCGCCTGGCGCAAGCGGCCCGCACAGGCTGGCCGTGGCGGTCGATTCCGGCGTGGTCGGGGCCTTTCCCGGCCTGATGCGCGACATCGAAGCCTACTTCACGCGCCATCCCGTAGCCCGCTTGGCCGCGCCCGTGCTGACCGTGCCCGGCGGGGAGAGGTGCAAGGCGGACCTGTCCGCGTACCAGGCGGTGCTGGACCTCATCTTCGAGGCCCGGCTGTGCCGCCAGTCATACCTGCTGGTTGTGGGGGGAGGCGCGGTGCTGGACGCGGCCGGGTTCGCGGCGGCCACGGCCCACCGGGGGGTACGCCTGATCCGCATGCCGTCCACGGCGCTGGGCCAGAACGACGCCGGGGTCGGAGTGAAGAACGCGGTGAATTATTTCGGGCGAAAGAACTTCCTGGGCAGCTTCGCCCCGCCGTTCGCGGTGGTGAACGACTTCGCCCTGCTGGACGGCCTGCCCGAAAACGAGCGCCGGGCCGGGCTGGCCGAGGCGGTCAAGATCGCTCTCATCAAGGACAAGGTGTTCTTCGATGAGCTTTTCGCCCACCGGGCCGCCCTGAATGCATTCGAGCAGGCCCCGTTCGAGCGCTCCATCGAGCGCTGCGCCGAACTGCACCTGGAGCACATCGCCACGGGCGGCGACCCCTTCGAGTTCGGGTCCTCGCGCCCCCTGGATTTCGGCCACTGGAGCGCCCACGCCATGGAGGAAGCAACATCCGGCGCGCTTGGGCACGGCTGCGCCGTGGCCGTGGGCGTGGCCCTGGACAGCGTCTATTCCCGCCTGGCCGGGCTTCTGCCTGAAGCGGACCTCACGCGCATCCTGGCCATCCTGCCCGATCTTGGCTTCGCGCCCTGGCATCCGGCCCTGGAGACGCTCGACATGGAAGCCTCCATCGAATCATTCCGCGAGCACCTGGGCGGCAGGCTATTCCTCAGCATGCTCACCGGAATCGGTTCGCGCGTGGAGATCAACGACGTGGATTTCGGGCTCATGCGCCGCGCAGCCGCCATGCTCCGGGAGCGTTTCTCGTGAGCGCCCGGCCGGCCCCCGTCACCTACTGCACCAACATCCACCCGGGCGAATCCTGGGACGAGACCCGGCGCAACCTTGAGGCGCACACCCTGGCCGTGAAGGCCGCCGTGTGCCCGGACGATCCCTTCCCGGTGGGGCTTCGCGTGTCGGGGCTGGCCAGCCGCCAGGTGGACGGCGGGGAGGCGTTGCGCTTCAAGGACTGGATGGGGGAGCACGGCCTGTACGTGGCCACGGTGAACGGATTTCCCTTCGGGACCTTCCACGGCACGCCGGTGAAGTCCGGGGTGTACCTGCCGGACTGGCGCGATCCGGCCCGCCTGGAATACACCCTGCGGCTGGCGGAACTCCTGGCGGTGTGGCTGCCGGAGGGCATGGACGGGTCCATATCCTCGGTGCCGGTGGGATTCACGGCGGATTTCGACCTCGCGCAGGAAGGCATGGCCCTGGCCACCATCGGCAAGGCCCTGGAGGGGCTCGACCGGATCGCCCAGCGCACCGGCAAGCTGATCCGCCTGTCCGTGGAGCCCGAGCCAGGCTGCCTGGTGGAGACCACGCCCCAGCTGGTTTCGCTGTTCGAACGCCTGGCGTTGCCGGAAAATCTGCGCGCGCACCTGGCGGCCTGCTACGACTGCTGCCACCAGGCCCTGCAGTTCGAGGACCCGGCCTGGTCGCTTACGCTTCTGGCGGACAACGCCATCGAGATCGGCCACGTGCAGGTGTCCTCGGCGCTCAACCTGCCCTGCCCGGCCCTCTCCTGCCTGTCGCGATTCGACGAACCGGTGTATTTGCACCAATGCGTGTTCAGGGATGGGAGCGGGAAGCTTGAGCGGTTCGACGACCTGGGGCAGGCGTTGGGATGGGTGAAGGGAGTTCCGGCCGACCCGTCGCCCCGGCCGGATTTTGGCGGCGCACCCAGCTGGCGGGTGCACTTCCACCTGCCGGTGTTCCTGGAAGAGCTGTCCGAGTGCTCGACGACCCAGGCTTTCCTGAGGGACTTCCTACCCCTGGTTCCTGCTCATGTCCCGCTGGAAGTGGAGACGTACACCTTCTCGGTGCTGCCAAAGGAGCTGCAAACACCCACGGTGGTGGAATCCATCGTGCGTGAGATCGAATGGGTCGAGGCCTGCCGCAGAGGGTAACCCCATAACGGGAGTCCAGAGGGCGTAGCCCTTTGGCCGCCGGAGGCCCCTCCCCTTCACGATTCACAGGGCACAAAAAAAGATTTGCTGGCGCGATAGCCGGAACTCCGGCAGCCTCCCCTTCCTTCAGGTGTGGCTCTTACGATGCGCTTACGCAAATCTTTGTAATTAGGCGCCTCAACGCGCGATTATGATGAAAGCGGCTTATTTCCCTCGTCCCCCCGTTGATTGTTGCACCTCATTGCCTCTACTTAATTAAATAACCACGCTTTCTTCCACGTCCAGGGGACTGGATCGTCTTTCTTCCGGGTTCGAATCATCACGGACGCGGGGCACAAAAAAAGATTTGCCTGGCGCGTGAGCCTGATTGTCAGGCAGCCTCCCCTTCCTTCAGGTGTGGCTCTTACGGTGCGCTACGGCAAATCTTGTCAGGCGCCTCAATGCGCTGCTTATGGTATTCGAGGTTTATTCCCCTCATCCCTCCGATGGAGTTGAACACCATTGCCTCTCTGCAAGACAAGATAAACACCCGATGCCCGCTGTCCAGGCCGGGATGAAAAATCCCGGCCCGGACAAGCCGTTTGTTTACAGGGCGATGGGCATGATCATGAAGGGGATGCCCACTTTGTAGATCTGGCGCTGCAGGCTGAAGACCACGTAGTTGTGCAGGAGCCTGGTGAGCAGGGTGTCCTTTTCGAACACCAACTGCCCGCCGAAGAACACGCATCGCGGGAAGCGCTCCTTGATCACTGGCGCCAGTTCGAGAATCTCGTGGACCACCTCCGTGCCGACGGCCCAGTGGGCCTCCGCATGGTAGCACTTGGAGCGCATGAGAGCCAGGTACTTGTCCATGCTGGCGCGTATGCCCTGCTTGAGGCGGCCCAGCTCGGCGTGGTCGCGCATGACGTGGGCGTCCACCACGCCCACCTGAACGAATACGTAGTTCTTGAACTCCTCGCCATGGAGCCTGAGCACGTTGAAGAGCGTGTGCAGCCCCAGGCCGTTGTAGCCGTTGACCAGGATGACGGCCGTCTTGGCCTGGGTGTCCGGCTCGGAGGGGGCTTCCAGGTCGCAGGCCGGCAGGGTCACGGAATCCACCAGGGTGTCCAGAGACTGGATCTGCTTCCAGGTGTCGTCGTAATGGCGCTTGATCTTGAGGGCGAAGAAGGCCAGGGCGGCGGTGATCACCACGGTGAGCCAACCGCCCTCGAAGAACTTCACCACCACCACCGAGGCCAGGATGAAGGCAGTGAGCGCGAGCCCCAGGCCGTTCAGCGCCAGCCCCTTGACCCACTTCTCGCCGGCCTTGTGGCGGACCTGCCACCAGTGGCGCACCATGCCCGTTTGCGAGAGCACGAAGGTGATGAAGACGTTGATCGAATACAGGACGATCAGAAAGTCCACGGAGCCCTTGGACACGAGCATGAGCAGCAGGGCCGCCCCACCCATGAGCAGGATGCCGTTCTGGGTGACCAGGCGGTCCGAGAGCATGGCGAAGCGGGTGGGGAACCAGCGGTCCAGGGCCATGTTGGCCAGCACTCGCGGCCCGTCCAGGAAGCCCGCCTGGGCCGCCACGAACAGGAGCAGCGCCTCGGAGGCCAGAGTCACCCACACGAACCACTGGCCGAAGGGCTGGGGCCACTGCCCGGTCACGGCCTCGAAGAGCACGGCGTTCAGGGTTTTGCCCTCCTGGTGCCCCACCCCGTAGAGCAGGTAGGCCAACATGAGCCCGGTGACGGTCACGGCAAGGGACACGGCCATGTACACCATGGTGCGCTTGCCGGTCCGCACCTTGGGCTCGCGCAGGATGGGCAGGCCGTTGCTCACGGCCTCGATGCCGGTGTATGTGCCCGCGCCCATGGTGTAGGCTCGAAGGATCAGCAGGAACATGCCCAGGTAGCCCAACTGGTCCCGCGCCGCGGAGGCGTCCTGGCTGATGCGCGCCGCGAGTTCCGCCCCTTGGGCGGCGTGGGTTCCCAGGCCGTAGCCCAGGGCCACGATGTGGGTGATCACGAAAGTCATGAAGATGGGCACCAGCACCGTGACCGACTCCTTCACCCCCCGCAGGTTGAGCATGGTGAGGATGAGTACGCCGGCGATGGCCGCTTCCAGCTTGTAGGGCGCCAGGGATGCGGGCAGGGAGCTGAAGATGGCGTCCGCACCCGAGGCGATGGAGATGGTGATGGTCAGCACGTAGTCGATGAGCAGGGCGCAGCCCGAAACCATGCCCACCTTGGGGGAGAGCAGGTTGGAGGCCACCAGGTAGCCGCCGCCGCCCGAGGGGAAGAGCTCGATGATCTGGGAGTAGCTGGCCGAGATGACGAGGATGGTCACCGCCGTGCCCAACGCCACGAACACCGCCAGGAAGGTGTGCTCGCCCAGCGCCAGGAAGGCTTCTTCCGGACCGTAGCAGGAGGAGGATAGGCCGTCCGCCCCGAGTCCCACCCAGGCGAAGAAGGCCATGAGCGAGAGCTGATGGAAGATGGACTGGTCCCCGAGATTGAGGCTTTTGCCGATGACCGCGTCCTTGACGCGCTTGCCGACCGAAGGATGCTGATCCACTTCGGATCTCCTTTGCATGGCCGAAAAGCGGAAACCAGCACGGACGTGGGAGTCGAGGGATCGGGGGGCGTGTAACGGCATCGCTCGCGCGCCAAAAAGCGGACGAAGGACGCGGCACAGCCATCCGGAAAGACGGGCAGAGCCTTGCCACGAAAAATGGAAGGTTCTCCCCCTCGACGCCTACGAGGTTAGCTGACGGGCTCGGGCCGAGGAAGTTGCCCTACGCGCTATGCGCGATACGCCCCGGGATTTTGGGTCCCCCGCTTCCGCTCCTAGCGGAACTCGGCGATACGTTGTCCAGGCAGATACGCTCGCGGCCGCCCTTTGGCAAGGCGGCCGCGATTACTTTTTGGGGAAAAGGATCAGAATCCGCAGGTCTTCAGGAGGTGTGCGAGCACCGTTTCGGCGTCGAAGAATTCCCGGGCGATGTTCCGGGCGGCCGCGCGGTGCCTGGGGTAGTCGGCGAGCACGCTCTCGATGGCGGCCTTGGCGTTGTCCACGCCCTCGAAGGTGACGAGCCCCTCTCCCACGGGAAGGAAGGTGCCGAAGCCGGTATCTTCCACGATCACCGGGCGCCCCGAAGCCAGGTAGCTGGCGGAGCGGTCGGAGAACCATCCGGACTTGAGCTGGATGTTCTGCTCCTTGGCGACGGAGAACTCGCCCGTGGAATTCAGGATGTAGTCGTGGTAGCCCCAGATGTCCTTTGAGAGCACCAGGGCGTCCTTGACGTTCCAGCCGTGCCCGGCGAAGCGCTGGGCGTCGTCCTTCATGCCGCTCATGGTCAGGTCCAGAGTGACGCCGGGGAGCTTGGAGGGCAGGTCGATGATCTGCTCGTACTTCTCGCACTTGCGCCAGGAGAGCTTCTTGCCTTCGTGAACGATGTCGCGGCCCTGTGCGTCCCAGCTGCCGATGGTGGTGAAGCCGGTGCCGGGGCCTTCCACGTGGGGCCACATGTCCAGGACCACGGGCGTCCGGGTGGGGACGTATTCGATGCCCGAGAGGGGCACGCCGGTGGAGCCGGTGGGGATGTTGTGGCCGAAGGTGAAAAAGACGTCGTGCCGCTTGAAGTAGTCGCGGGTCCAGTCGTCGTTGGCGATCTTGGACTGGGTGAAAATGGGGTCGGTGTCGATGATGGCCCGGACCTTGGCCTTCATGTAGGAATCGCGCAGGGGGATGACGCCCGAGATGTTCAAGAACAGGTCGGCCTCGGCGCAGAAACGGTCCAGATCCTCGCGCTCCATGCCGTAGAGCTTGTTCTCGAAAATGGTGTTGTAGGCCCAGCGTCCGGTGAACCCGATCTTGCCGAAGGCCTCGCCGACCACCATGCGCCCGTGGCTGGAATCGGCCGAGGCGTACCCCTTGTTGGGATCGAAGGGCAGAGCCCACTCGGCGGTGTCCTCCACGAACACCACGTCGTGCCCCAGGCGCGCGAGCCCCTCCAGGTAATGCATGAACATCCACACCTGACCGCCCAGGGGGAAGCTCACCACGTAGCCGCCGACCACGATTTTGAGCTTGCGCATTCTTTACGAACCCTTTTTCATGATGGATTTGGACTGCGCGGCGGTCTGCTGCTTCTTCAGATCGTCCATGAGTTTCGCGCCCTCGCGCGCCGTCACCACGGGGATCTTCTGTTCGTCCACGAAAGCGCACACGGCGTCGAGGCTCTCCGCGGGGTAGGGTTCCCACCCGATGTTCTCGCCCACTCCGTGGAAACAGAACACGACCCAGCCCCCGTGCTCCAGGGAATGGTCCTTGATGATGCGGATGAGCGACTGGGCCGAATCCTTGGTGTGGACCATGAAGCGCTTGATGGCGAAGGGGTCGAAGGAGCCGGGCCGGTTGTCGGAATCGCGGCCGGTGCAGGCGCGCGAGTAATAGCGCCGGCTGATGACCTCCACGTCGTCGGTCCAGTAGTTGTGCGGCGCGACATACGTGTCCACCTTGAAGCCAAGCTCCGTCAGGATGCGCTTGGAATCCTCCATCTCGCGCTGGTAGGAGCCGGCCCTGATGCCAAGCGTGGCGGGGTCGCCGCTCCTGAAAGGGTGCACGTGCAACTCAGCGATGGTCAGGTCGAGCCAGTAGGTTCCGGGTGTGGCCCGCAGCTGTTCCAGGTTCTCGACTTCCTTGAGGGGCTTGCCGTCCTGGAAGAGCGCGGCCACGCGATCATAGTCGTATTGCGCCTGGTAGTGATCGGGATCGTTCTCGTCCAGGCGCCATCCGGTGATCACTTCCTGCTCGAGGGTCTTGGGAATCTGGACGGGACGGCTGTGGGTCATGCTGTGGGAGGCGATCTCCCAGCCGCTCTTCTCGAGCTCGCGAACCTGGTCCAGGCTCATGTAGTCGCTGTTGCCCGAGAGCATCCTGTTCACGACGATGGCGGCCGTGGCCAGCTGCCCCCGTTTCTTGAGGATCGGTAAGGAATACGTATAGTTGGTCACGATGCCGTCATCGAAAACGAACGTGACCATTCCCTTGGGCAGGCGCTGCTCTCCGGCGTAGAGCTGCATTGGAAAGGCGCAAGCCGCGCCCATTGCGGCCAGAGCCCCGAGAAAACTCCGTCTGTTCATGCAAATGAACCCCTCAAATCCGTACTCCCCCGCCCTGACACACGATCATTCCGCGAGACCACGCAAGCAAGGACCGGGCCATCCCGGTCGTCCCCTTCGCCCACTTGTCTTCGCGCGCGCCGGAACGGACCCTTTATAGGAAATGAGCCCCAAAATCAAACCGTCCACCCGGGCCCGGGCACGCAAATTGCCCACTCCGGATGAAAAAACCGTAACCGCCAAGCCCTTGACCACATCCCACAACCTGTTAGGAGCCCCTTCTCGGAGGTTCGCATGCACACTCCCAGACTCGCCGCCCTGCTCGCAGCCTGCCTGCTCGTCACCCTGGCCGCTGCGCAGGCCCGGGCCGAGGCCAAGCACTTTTGGGCCTCCCAGCGCCATTTCGAGGAGCTGGCCACCAAGGCGGCCACCCTGGCCGCGGACATGGACGCTCCCGGCGAAAAGAACGCCTGCAACTATTTCACAGCCACCGCCATGACCTACGCCGTACGCGCCCACGCCATGGCCCAGCTCTCAGACGTGGCCGCCCAGGTGAGCCTTCCGGGCGACAAGGCCCTGCTCCGGCAGAAGCTGGCCGAAACCCGGTCCTACGCCGACAGCTTCATCGAGGGCGATCTCAAAGTCATCGAGAGCCTGGCCTCGACCAGCAAGAACTCCCGCATCCGCGAAATCGGCTTGCGGCTGGCCAACGAGCTGCGCGTGTTCGAACGCAACTTAGCGGCGGCAGTTGGAAAGAACTGATCCCAAGGGGCAGTGTTTCGAAGATAGGATGGATTCGCGCCTGCGCAAGGGGGGGCTCCCGGCGGCCAAAGGAACTGGGGCCCTCTGGGCTCCCGCTCAGTGCGGGCGGGCTAGCGCGAAAGCCCCGGTCCGGCGATCCAGACGCCCAGCGCGCGGTAATCCTTGATACCCGACGTCAGCGGGAAATACAGCCTGGACGCGGTCAGGAAGACGCGCTCCCCGGACTTCACCGCGTCCCTCCCGATTTCGAAGGACGCCTCGCGCCCGGTGGAGGCGTCGAAGACCTTCTCCCAGAGCACCCTGCCCCTGGCCGACAGCGCCACCCGCACGGGCCGCGTGGTCATATCCGGATGGGGCACCCCCGCCGTGAACCGCCACGGCCCCTCCCCCCGCAGAAGAAACGAGGATGCGCCGGAACTCCACAGCACCTCACGCCCGGACACGACCTCCGGCCCCGAGAGCCCCTGGACGTCCTGGGAACCGGGCGCGGGGTAGGCGTCAAGTCCCAAGCGCGCCGCCATGGCCGCGAATCCGGCGTTGGAGAGGTTCAGGCCAAGCGCCGCCAGCACGGCCAGGGCCACGGCCCGCCCGGCCCGGCGCTCGGTGAAATCTGCGATCCAGCCGCCATGGGCGTCCTCCAAGCGCAGGCACCAGGCCAACACCACGAAGAACAAGAGCCACACCGCCGGGATGTAGATCATCTCCTGGAAGAAGCCGAAACCGTGGAAGGCGGCCAGGGAAAAGAGCGCCGCCAGGCTCATGGCGTCGGCCCGGAGCCGGTGGGCGCGCAGGGCCAGCTGGGCCGCCCGAAAGGCCAGGAAAACCCAGGCCGCGAGGCCCAGGAGGCCCGCTCCGGAAAAAATCTGGATGAACAGGTTGTGGGTGGCCTCGAACATCTCGGCATCGCGGGGAATCTCCCGGGCCATGCGCCCGGCCGGGGCATCCATGAGGTGCGGATAATGCCAGGCGTACGTCTCGTAGCCCATGCCGGACACGGGGGACTCAAGCCCGATCAGCACGCCGCTCTTGAACACCAGCGGGCGCGGGGTCTCGGAGAATTTCTCCAGGCGCTGGGCGATCATGGTGGCCAGGGGGAAGTTGAGGAGCGACACCCGCGTGGCGGACAAGGCCCCGTACACCCCCACCCCCACCACGGCCACGGCCGCGAGCCCCAGAAGCGCGCCCTTGGCCATGCGCCGGTAGTCCAGCGAGAACAGGTCGAAGCCTCCCGTGGCGGCCACCACGCAGCCCATGGCCAGCACGCCCGAGACCAGCCAGGCCGCCCGGGCCATGGTGAGCACCATGGCCGCCAGGGCCACCGCCAGCAGGGCGAAGAGAAACCAGCGGCCACGCCCGCGCCCCAGAAGAAAGAGCAGCGGGAATCCCACGCAGACGTATTCCGCGAACCAGCCGGGGTTCAGAAACAGCGAGGTGAGCCGGTCGCTCATGGCGTAGGCCGTTCCGCGAGCCAGGAAGTATTCCGCCAGCCCGAAGGCCAGGGCGGCCGGGATGGAGGCGGCTACGCCCCGGGCCATGGCCATCAGGGGTTCGTCTTCGCGCGTGCGCGAGAGCTCCCAGGCGAACAGGGCGTAGAGCGCCAGCCGGTCCAGGGCGGCCACGGCGTAGAAGGAGCTGGCGGCCACCGAGTAGGCCAGCATCCGGGCCAGCCCCAGAGGGCCTGTCTCGCGCAGGGCGGAGGCCATCTCGCCGAAAGGAAGGAGCGGCAGCCCGGCCAGCATCACCCCCACGAAGCCCATGAGCCACAGCCGAAGCGGCCCGAAGCCCTCGGCCGGGCGCCTCTCGCCGGTATCCAGCAGCAGGGCCAGGGCGGCCACGCTCACCAGGAAGTGCATCACCTGGGCATGGGCCGAGTAGGACTGGAATCCGAAAAAGGGCAGCGACGCGCCCAGGGCGGCAAGCACCAGGGGCAGGGACCTGCGCCACAGGCAGACGGCGCAGGCCAGGGGCACGGCCAGGGCGAACAGCTTGGCGCGCCCGCCCATGTCCCAGAGGAGCATGCCGGACATGGTGGCGTTGGCCGCCAGGAAGACGATCTTGGACGAAAAAATGGCGCGCTGAAATTTCATGCAGGGGCCTTCTAGCCCAGTCGCTCCCAGAAATCGAGCACGGCCTGGCGCTGAGGCTCGAGCCCGTAGGCGGTCGCCGTGGCGGCCAGGGCCCGGCGCACCCGCGCAAGCTCCTCCCCGCCCCGCTGCCACAGTTCCAGGGCGTTCTCCAGGGCCAGGGCCGCACCCATGACGTCGTTGTCGGGCACGAAGAAGCCGTTGCCCTCCCAGGGGACCGGGTCCATGGGGCACGGCGGGACGTAGCCGCCCGGTTCGCCCCCGGAAGCGCCGCCTGGCGGCGCGGCCTGGCGCATGTAGTCCCAGCCGCCAAGTCCCGCGAATCCGGCCGGGATGGCCCCGCTGGCCATGGCCTCCAGGGGCGGCAGGGGGCAGCCCTCGGGAAAGCCCGTGGCCAGGAAGGCGTGGGATCGGGCCAACGCCTGGGCCACTCCCTGGCGGTCCAGGCCGCTTATCTCGACCCACTCGGGGGAGAAGCGCCCTCGGGCGCGGATCACGGCCCGCACCTGGTCGGCCAGCGCCTTGTTTTTGCGGGGCATGTAGGCCACGGCCAGGGTGTCCGGCTTGGCGGACGGGGCCGAGAACACGTCCAGGTCGATGCCCGGGCGCAGGATGGGCGCGGTAGCGCCAAGGCTCTGCCCAATGAACCAGGCCACGGGTCGGGACACCGCCAGGAAGGAGACGTCAAGCGAGCGCCACTCCACGCCCGGGGGCAGGCCGGTGAACAGGTAGGCCCAGTTCTGCACATACACCAGGCAGCGCGCCCCGGCCCGAAGCCCGGGGGCGAGCGCGTTCACCCACCCTTCCGGCACAACCCAGACGTCGCCGCGCGTGAGCCCTGCCCGGTCGAAGTCGAGCTCCGGCACGCCCTCGCTGTCGGGACGCCAGCCGGAGCGCTCGCGCAGCACCAGGGACACGTCGCGCCCGGCCTCGCGCAGCACAGCGGCCATGCGGCACAGCACGGCCACACCTCCGGCGGCCTTGCGCACGGGGGGGATGAAAAAGAGGGTTCTCGCTGGTCCTGCTTGCATCTTGTCACACCGCCTTGATACGGGCTAGAGAACGGATAAATACCGAACATGCCGCCAAAGGGGCCCCATCATGCACGAAAGCGAGCACCCAGGCCAGACCTCGCCCGACCCGGCCGACCCGGCGGATCTGGACACCCGCATCCCCACCCTTGGCCCGGCCAAGATTCCCAACCCGCGCAAGAATTCCCTGTTCGTGGATGATGAGCAAGGGGTTTCGGTGAACATCCTGCGGACCGTCCACGGCAAGGCCCCCCGCACCGCCGTCATGGAGCAGGCCGGGCCGCGCAGCCACATCTATTTCGACCCGCCCAAGACGAAATGCGCCGTGGTCACCTGCGGCGGGCTCTGCCCCGGCATCAACGACGTTATCCGCTCCATCGTGATGGAGGCCCACCACGGCTACAAGGTGTCCTCGGTGCTGGGCGTCCGCTACGGGCTGGCCGGATTCATCCCCAAGAACGATCCGGACGTGGTGGATCTCACCCCGTCCTACGTCGCGGACATCCACGAATTCGGCGGCACTGTGCTTGGCACCTCGCGCGGCCCGCAGGACCCCCAGGACGTGGTGGACGCCCTGGAACGCCTCAACGTGGGCGTGCTCTTCATGCTGGGCGGGGTGGGCACCATGCGCGCGGCCCGGGCCATCCACGAGGTCATCGCGAGACGCAGCCTGCGCATCGCCATCGTGTGCATCCCCAAGACCGTCGACAACGACATCCACTACGTCTCCCGCACCTTCGGCTTCGACACGGCCGTGGAAAAAGCCATCGAGGCCATCCGCTGCGCCCACATCGAGGCCCTGGGCGTGCCCTACGGTATCGGCGTGGTGAAGCTCATGGGCCGTGAATCCGGGTTCATCGCGGCGGCAGCGGCGCTCTCCATCAAGGAGGTCAATTTCGTGCTGGTGCCCGAGCAGGCCTTCGTCCTGGACGGACCGGGCGGCTTCCTGCCGGAGCTCGAATCGCGGCTGAGAAGGCGCGGCCACGCCGTGGTGGCGGTGGCCGAGGGGGCCGGGCAGCACCTGCTGCCCCAGTCCGGGCTCACGGACGCCTCGGGCAACACGGTGCTGGGAGACATTTGCGGCCTGCTGCTTTCACGCATCAAGAGCCACTTCAAGGACGTGCTGCCCGTCACCGTGAAATACATCGACCCCAGCTACATCATCCGCTCTGTCCCGGCCGGGGCCGCCGACCGGGCCCACTGCAACATGCTGGGGGCCATGGCGGTGCACGCGGGCATGGCGGGCAAGACCGGGCTCATGGTCAGCCCCCTGCACGAGGTGCCGGCGCACATCCCCCTGCCCCTGGTGACGGCGGGGCGCCGGCAAATGGACCTTCAGTCGAGCTTCTGGCAGCAGGTGATGGACTCCACCGGCCAGAGCCAGCCCAAGTCCTGCTGAGGCTCGCTGTCGAGCGGCGCCAAGCGGGGGCGGAGATGGCTCCGGGGGCCAAACGCTTAAGCCCGGGCCCTCCGGGGACCGCCCTTGACCCAAGGCGCGCTCCAGAGTAGCAGGGGCGCACCATATCCGGCCGTTACGGAACTACGGTGCAAATCCGTGGCGGTCCCGCCGCAGTAAGCGATGACGAAGCCCGAAACGCCACTGTCCCTTGGGGATGGGAAGGCCGGGCCGAGGATGACCCGCGAGCCTGAAGACGGACGGCCGGAACCGTTTCGCGGATTGGACCCATGGTAAAGGCAATCCCTTGACCTTCCTTTCGAAGGCCAAGGGATTTTTTATTTGCGCAACTCAACCGATTCAAAGGACATATCATGCGCGACGCCTTCGACGCCCTCCTCGCTCGCATCTCCCCCGTGGACGCCTCCCTGGCGCCCAAGGCCCAGGCCCATCTGGACGACCTCACCAAGCCCCAGGGCAGCCTCGGCCGCCTGGAAGAGATCGCCAAGAAACTCTTCCTCATCGGAAACGGCCAGCCCCCGAAGGTGGATCCGGCCGTGATCTTCACCTGCGCAGGGGACCACGGCGTGGCCACCGAGGGCGTGAGCCTCTTCCCCCAGGAAGTCACCCGTCAGATGGTGCTCAATCTCGTGAACGGAGGCGCGGGCATCAACGTGCTGGCCCGCCAGGCCGGGGCAGAAGTGACGGTGGTGGACGCCGGAAGCGCCGGCGGAACCTATCCCGAACACCCGCGCCTGGTGCAGGCCAAGGTAGCCCCGGGCACGGCCAACATGGCCAAGGGACCGGCCATGACCGAGGAGCAGTGCCTCAAGGCCCTGTTGCTCGGCGTCCGGCTGGCGGACGAGGCGGCCCAAAAGGGCTGCAAGGCGCTGGGCACAGGCGACATGGGCATCGCCAACACCACCCCTTCCACGGCCCTGTACAGCGCCTTCCTGGGCCTCGAGCCCCAGGGCATCACCGGCCCCGGCACCGGCTTGGACGCAGGCGGCGTGTCCCGCAAGGCGGCCGTCATCGCCAAATGCCTCGAGGTCAACCGCACGGCGGTGGAGTCCAAGGACCCGCTCAAGATACTGGCGGCCCTGGGCGGCTTCGAGATCGCCTGCATCGCGGGCCTGATCCTGGGCGGCGCGGCCAACAAAATGGCCGTGCTGGTGGACGGGTTCATCTCCACGGCGGCCTTCGTGGCGGCGGCTTCCTTCGTCCCGGCCGTGGCGGACTACTGCTTCTTCAGCCACGCCTCGTCCGAACCGGGACACCAGGCGGTCATGCGCGCCCTCGACGCCAGGCCGGTGCTGGACCTGGACCTGCGCCTGGGCGAAGGCACGGGCGCTGCCCTGGCCCTCATGATCCTGCGGGCCTCGGCCGCCATCTACAACGAGATGGCCACTTTCTCCCAGGCCGGAGTGAGCACGGCGGACGCCTAGACGGCACTCGACAAAGGCTCCGGGCGGGCATATATGCTCTAAAGGGCGGCCGGGCTATCCGGCCGCCCAAGGCGATCCCCTGGAGCCCGGTCATGAACGACAACCTGGTTCACATCGCCACCTACGACGGGCTGGTGCATTCCCCGGACGCTCTCACGGCGCATCCGGCGGGAGATCCGTTCGCCCAGCCCCCCGGACACGTCATCATCCCCACCCCGCCAGCCGACCAGGTGATCCACGTCATCCAGGAAGGCATGGTCGGCCACGTCATCAACGAACTGGTTTGAATACGGCCCCGGACGGGACCGTTCGGACAAGGGCGCGACGCCCTATCTTGGGATCGCGGCCAGCCCCACGGCCGTGAACGACCACATGGACATGCCCCACATGACAAGTCCCGCCGCCCAGAGCGCCGGGGTGAGCCGCCCGAAGCCGTCGCGGCAGCGCACCATCACGCAGGCGGCCATGCCCAGGATCGGAAAGAGATAGCGCCCCTGGGCCTGGAAGTCGTTGTTCCAGGAGTGCCACACCGACTGGAAGATGGTCAGGGCCGCAAACAGCGCCAGCAGCCCGGCCAGGACCCGCCCCTGCGGCCCCGCCCGCAAGAGCGCGGCGAACAGGACGAGAGCGAACACGTCCAGGGCCCAGGCCATGTAGCGGTAGAAGATGAGCGGGGCTTCTATGTCCATGGCCCCGTACTTGCCGAAGGCGCTGCGGAAGGTGAAAATGTGCCACTTCCACTCGCCGGTGAACATTTCCGTGAACGTGACGCCCTTGCTGCGCATGCGCGAGCCCCAGAACCCCCCCCCCTTCTCCAGCGTCGAGGGCTTGAACTCCTGCGGGGCCACCTGCTCGGCCACCTTGGCCGCCGCGTCCGGGGGCTGCTGGCGTTCGATCCAGACGTTCGCCCCGTAGCGCAGGCCGAACACCGCCGCCGCCAGGGCCAGGGCCAGCCCTGCCTGACGCAGGGTCACGGGGGACGCCACCCTCCCCGGCCAGGCAATCACCACCCACAGGCACAGGAAAAAAGCCAGAAAAACGTAGTAGTTCTGCTTGGATATGGCCAGGAGCCCAAGCGTCAGCCCCAGGCCCGCCAGACGCCCGGCCTGGGACCGCTTCGGCCCGAGCCCCGGCCCGTCCTCCAGCAGGCGCGCCAGGAACCAGGCCGCGATGAATGTAAGCGCAAGGGGCAGAGCGTCGCCGTTGAAATAGCTGAACACGTACCAGACCTGCGGCGAGATGAAGAGCGGCAGGAACCCCACGCGGGCTCGTCCCGGCAGACACCAGCTCAAGACCGCCAGCAGGGCGAACAGGGACACATTGAACAGGCGCAGGGACAGGTAGTCCGACCCGGCCAGAGGCTTGACCGCGCGGGCGAACTTGCCCGCGAAGAAATAGACCGCGTCCAGTTGGTTCAGGTAGGACACGCCGTAGTTGCTGTAGGCCCCGGCCGCGCGTTCGTCTCCTATTTTCGGGGGGTCCCAGTACTCCATGTAGTACTGCCCCGCGCCCACGTGGTCCTTTTCGTCGGGGTGCGCCCTGTAGGCGCTCACCAGGGCCATGGCCGCGACCACGGCCAGAGTGGTGGCAGTCACCAGGAACCAGAGGACATCGCCCCAGGGCGCGAAGCGGAAAGGGAGTCCAGAGGGCGAAGCCCCTTGGCCGCCGGAGGCTCCCCCCACGACCATCCCCTCTCCCACTATGCCTTCACTCCGGCCCCATAAACAGCAGCCAAAATCTCCGCGCCGCCCTGGGCCAGCACATCCTCGGCCACTTCGACGCCCAAAGTGCCGGCTTCCACGCGCGGTCCCGAACGCTCGGCCCGGATGATCTTCTTCCCGTCGGGATCGGCCACCAGTCCGGTCAGCGTGACCATGCCTCCCTCCACGCGCCCGTAGGCCGCGATGGGCACCTGGCAACCGCCCTCCAGGCGGGCCAGGAAGGCCCGTTCGGCGGTGACGGCGTCTCGGGTCTCCATGTGGTCCAGGAAGGCCGCGAGGTCCTGGGTGCGCTTGTCGTCGGCGCGGTACTCCAGGCTGAGCGCGCCCTGGGCCACGGCGGGGATGAACTGCGGCGGGGCCAGGCGGGCCATGCGCGGGGTGGTGATGCCCAGGCGGTTCAGCCCCGCTGCGGCCACCACGATGGCGTCGTACTGGCCGTCCATGAGCTTCCCTACCCGGGTGTCCAGGTTGCCTCGCAGCATGCGGATGTCCAGGTCCGGACGCACGGCCAGGAGCTGGGCCTGGCGGCGCAGACTGGAGGTGCCCACGGTGGCTCCCCGGGGGAGCTCCTCAAGGCTCGAATAGGAGGTGCTTAGGAGCATGTCCGCGAAATCCTCGCGCTCGGGAATGGGCCCCAGGGCCAGTCCCTCGCGGCGCTCCACGGGCACGTCCTTCATGGAGTGCACGGCCAGGTCGGCCCGGCCGTCGGCCAGGGCTTCCTCGATCTCCTTCACGAACAGGCCCTTTCCGCCCACCTTGGCCAGGGGGACGTCCAGGATCTTGTCGCCCTGGGTCTTGAGGACGAGCAGCTCCACGGCGAGACCGGCGTGGCGGGATTCCAGCAGCGACTTGATGTGATTGGCCTGCCACAGGGCCAGCTTGCTGCCCCGGGTGGCGATGGTGATGGTCATTTGCACGTGGCGCAACTCCCGCCCGAGCATCCGGCGCATCCGCCGCCACCGGAGGGCGCGGGCACGGTACCGCCCTGGTAGCCGCCGGGGTTGTGTCCGGCGGTGTGGCGGCAGGCGCTCATGAGCTTGTGGGTGTTGTCCGAGGAGCACTTGGGGCAGGCGGGCGCCTGGTCGCCAAAGACCAGCTCCTCGAATTCGCAACCGCATTGTTCGCAGCGGTATTCGTAGATCGGCATGTCGAAAACTCCTTCAAGCGCGGTATCAGACCGTCGCGTCGAGGTAGGGTTTGAGCTCCACGACGGCCTCGAACAGATAATGGTCGGTCAGCTTGCACATGAGGTGGCCGCAGGCGATGTGAATCTCCTGGATGAGGGCGGTCACGGTGTGCGGCACCAGGATGGCCAGGTCGCTGAACTGGACGATCTCGCCGTTCTTGCCGGTCAGGCCCACGGTGGTCAGGCCCTTTTCGCGCGCCAGGCGCATGGCGGCCACCACGTTTGGGCTGTTGCCGGAGGTGGTGATGCCCACCAGCACGTCCCCGGGCCGTCCCAGGGCCTGCACCTGCTTGGCGAAGACCTGGTCGAAGCCGTAGTCGTTGCCAATAGCGGTAAGTATGGACGTGTCGGTGGTCAAGGCGATGGCCGGAAGCGGCGGACGCTCCAGTTGGAAGCGGTTGACGAACTCGGCCGCCAGGTGCTGGGCGTCGGCGGCTGAGCCCCCGTTGCCGCAGAAGAGTATCTTGCCGCCCTTGGCCAGGCACAGCGCCAGGGTGCGTCCGGCGGCCACCACGGTCTGGGCGTTCTCGTTGAAGAACAACTCCCGCAGCCTGGTCCCTTCGCCGGCGTAGTCGAGCACGAGCTCCAAGGCATCGCTGGACATGGTGGAATCTCCTGGGGTCATCGATCCGGCGGGGCAAAGTAACGGAAACGACCGGGGAACACAACGCCGGGCAAATGTTCTGGCGGATGTTGCGTTGCGAAGCAATCCAGGGTACTTACCTCCATTGTTTTTTTCCAGACCCGTACGTCGCGGGACGCCAAGTTTATAGATGCCAGCAGGCGTTGGGCTGCAAGAGTGTTGTTCCGCAAAGCGGAACGACGCAACGTGAGAGTTCCGCTCAGCGGAATGCGGCACTTTTGAAGGTCCGCTCAGCGGAACGCAGTCTTTTTTGCAATTTTGTACTTTTTTTTCGTTGCCGATTGCGCTATTTCAAAGCCGCTACGCGACGCGTGGCTTTGTGTTTTGGGGAGATGCCCGGCATGGGCCGTCACGCCAACCCTAACCACTGGAGCGGTCAATGAAAAAACTCCTCGTTGCCTTGCTTGTCGCGGCCTTCGCCTTTCCGGCGGCCGCCTTTAGCGCCGACACCATCAAAATCGGCTTCAACATCCCGCTGACCGGCGACATCCCCAAGGTCGGCGAGATGAGCAAGGACGCCGCCGAGATGCTGAAGGAAAAGATCAACGGCGCTGGCGGCCTGGAAGTGGGCGGCAAAAAGTACATGCTGGACTTCGTGTACGTCGACAACGAGGCCAAGCCTGAATCCGCGGTCAACGCGGCGCTCAAGCTCATCGAGGGCGAGAAGGTGCTGGCCATGGTCGGCCCCCAGGGCTCCGGCCGCGCCATCCCCGCCGGCGAGATCGCCAACAACAACAAGACCGTCATGATGTCCGCCTGGTCCACCAACCCCAAGACCACTCAGGACCGCCCCTACGTGTTCCGCGCCTGCTTCCTGGACGACTTCCAGGGACCCGTGGCCGCCAAGTTCGCCACCGAGCAGCTCAAGGCCAAGACCGCCGCTGTGCTGTACGACGTGGCCTCCGACTACCCCAAGGGCCTGGCCGAGTTCTTCAAGAAGGACTTCGAGAAGCTGCACGGCGCCGGCTCCGTGGTGGCCTTCGAGACCTTCACCACCAAGGACGTGGACTTCTCCGCTCAGCTGACCAAGATCCTCAAGGCCAAGCCCGACGTCCTGTTCACCCCCCAGTACTACAACGAGGTCCCGCTGATCGTGAAGCAGGCTCGTGAGCTGGGTTACAAGGGCCCCATCCTGGGCTCCGACTCCTGGGGCTCCGCCGAGCTCATGGCCCTGTGCGGCGACGACTGCAAAGGCCAGTACTTCGTGACCCACTACGCCGCCGCCGGCGCCAAGGGTGCCACCAAGGAGTTCATCGACGCCTTCAACGCCAAGTTCAAGCAGATCCCCGACGACGTTGGGGCGCTTACCTGGGACGCCACCGGCATGGTTCTGGCCGCCATCAAGAAGATGGGCGCCATCTCCGGCGACCTGGCCAAGGACCGCACCGCCCTGCGCGACGCCATGGCCACCATGCGCGACTTCGACGGCATCACCGGCAAGATGAGCTACGACGGCAAGACCGGCGACCCCGTCAAGTGCGCCGTGATCGTCAAGATCACCGACAAGGGCGAGTTCGCTTTCCACGAATCCGTCTGCCCGTAGGCGACAAGGTTCCAAGGGCGCGGAAGGGCACACCTTCCGCGCCCGTCTCTTCGTTCCGGACTTCTTGTGGTCTTCAATTAACAAGCCTCGGGACAGGTCATGCTCGACACCGTCATCCAACAGGCGCTCAACGCCTTGCAGCTGGGAAGCTACTATTCCCTCATCGCCCTGGGCTACTGCCTGGTCTACGGCGTGCTGCTGCTCATCAACTTCGCCCACGGCGACATCTTCATGGTGGGGGCCTACATCGCCTTCTTCGCCGCCACATTCTTCATGGGCCAGCATGCGCTGATCCCCCCGGCCTCGCCCATCTCGGTGAAGCTGGTCTTCGCGGGGTTCTTCGCGCTGATCCTGACCGCCGCGCTCTCCTTCGCCATCAAGAAGAAGCCGCAGGCGGCGGGCCAGAAGAGTTACAGCTACCCGGCCACCCTGGCGGGCATCTTCATCGCCTTCACCGCCATCGTCTACGTCTGGGGACAGGACATCAAGCTCGATACCGGAGCCGACAAGCTCATGGTGTTCGCGGCCACCCTGCCCCTGACCATGGTGCTGACCTCGGTGGTGGGCGTGTTCATCGAGCGCGTGGCCTACAAGCCGCTGCGCCTCAAGGGTGCCAACCGCCTCTACGTGGTCATCACCGCGCTCATGATGGGCATCATCCTTGAGTACGGCAACCTCTCGCTCCTGGGCGCCAACAGGCTGTCCTTCCCTACGCTTCTGCCGCGCGTCATCTTTGACGTGGGCGAAGCCAAGATTTCCATCACCAAGCTCTCGGCCATCCTAGCGAGCTTCCTGGTGTTTTCCCTGCTGCAGTGGATCGTCACCCGCACCAAGCTGGGCATGGCCATGCGGGCCGTGTCCTACGACAAGTTCGCGGTGCCGCTCATGGGCATCCCGCTGGACGCGGTCATCGTGTTCACCTTCTTCCTGGGCTCCTCCATGGCCGGGCTGGCGGGCCTCCTCTACGCCATGAACTTCCCGGTGCTGGACCCCTTCATGGGCGCGCTGGTGGGCTGGAAAGCCTTCGTGGCCGCGGTGGTGGGCGGCATCGGCGACATCCGGGGGGCCTTCGTCGGCGGCTTCCTGCTGGCCTTCCTGGAGGTCATCGTGGCGGCGGTGTTCAGCTCCGAACTGCGCGACCTGATCAGCTTCACGATCCTGCTGGGCATCCTCACCTGGAAGCCCACCGGGCTCTTCGGCAAACCCAAAACCACGAAGATATAGCCATGGGAAACCGCATTACCGTACCTACGGCGCTTTGCGCCCTGCTCCTTCTCATGGTTGGCATGACCCAGGTCGGACTGCTCGGCCAGTACGGGGTTTCCTTCCTGTGCACCATGGGCATCTTCATCATCCTGTCCGCCAGCCTGAACCTGGTCAACGGCTACATGGGCGAGTTCTCCTGCGGCCACGCGGGATTCATGGCCGTGGGAGCCTACGCCTCGTCCATCGCGGGCGTGTTCCTCTTCGTGCCCGACAAGGTGTTCGGCCAGCCCTGGCTGCCCGTGAGCCTGGCCCCCTGGGCCTTCCCGCTCATCCTGGCCGTGGGTTTCGCGGCGGCGGCCATTGCCGGCCTGGTGGTGGCCATCCCCTCGTTCAAGACTCGCGGCGACTACCTGGCGGTCATCACCCTGGCGGCCGCCTACATCATCAAGAGCGCCATCGAGAACGTGGAGGCCGTGGGCGGCCCGCGCGGGTTCTCGGGCATGGGCAAGATCGTGCAGGGCATGGACGCCGTGGCGGGCATCCCCTGGATGCTCTTCTGGATATTCCTGGGCGTCGTGTTCGCCGTCTGGTTGTTGCGGCGCTTCGTGTACTCCACTTACGGCAAGGGCGTCATGGCCATCCACCAGGACGAAGTCGCCGCCGAGATCATGAGCGTGAACACCAACAAGATGAAGCTCATCGCCTTCATGCTCTCCTCGGGCCTAGCGGGCCTGGCGGGCGGGCTGTACGCCTACCAGATCAGCTTCGTGAACCCGGCCTCGTTCACCATCCTGCGCTCCACGGAATGCCTGGTAATGGTGTACCTTGGCGGCATGGGGTCGCTGACCGGCTCGGTGCTCTCGGCCATCGTGTTCGCCATCATGCTGGAGTTCCTGAAGCCCCTTGAACAGCTCAAATGGGTGGCCATTCCGCTGCTGCTCATCCTGCTCATGCAGTTCAGGCCCGAGGGCATCATGGGCAACCGCGAGCTCTCGGACGTGTTCCCCAAACTCAAGCGCTTCTACAGGTTCAAATAGCCATGGCCCTGCTCGAAATCAAAGATCTCACCCAGCGTTTCGGCGGGCTCATCGCGGTCAACGACTTCGAGGTCAGCCTCGAAGGCCGCGAGCTCAACGCCCTCATCGGCCCCAACGGAGCGGGCAAGACCACGGTGTTCAACCTGGTCAGCGGCTTCTACCAGCCCAGCTCCGGCTCCATCACCATAAACGGCGTGAACACCAAGGGCATGAAGCCCCACCAGGTGACCGCCCTGGGCGTGGCCCGCACCTTCCAGAACATCCGGCTCTGGAACGACATGACCGTGCTCGACAACATCCGGGTCAGCCAGCACTACCGCCTGGGCTACTCCCTGATGGACTCGCTCCTGCGCACGCGCCGTTACGCCGACCGCGAGCGGGACATCGAGCACACGGCCATGGAACTCCTGGAGTTCATGGGCATGAAGGACTTGGCCAACGAGTTCCCGCCCAACCTCTCCTACGGCATCCAGCGCAAGGTGGAGATCGCGCGCGCCCTGTCCACCAAGCCCAAGCTGCTGCTGCTGGACGAGCCCGCGGCGGGCCTGCCCTCCACCGACGTGGTGGAGCTCATCAAGCTCATCGCCTGGATCCACAAGGAGTTCGACCTGGCCATCTGGATGATCGAACACCAGATGACCGTGGTCATGAGCCTGTGCCAGTGGATCAAGGTCATCGATTTCGGCGCCACCATCGCCGAAGGCAACCCCGAGGACATCCGCAACAACCCCACCGTCATCAAGGCGTACCTGGGAGACGAGGCCATCTGATGCTTTCCGTCAGCAATCTCAAGGTCAAATACGGCAACATCGAGGCCCTGCACGGCGTATCCTTCACCGTGAACAAGGGTGAGATCGTCACCCTCATCGGGGCCAACGGCGCGGGCAAGACCACCACGCTACTCAGCATCGCCCGCCTGGGGCCCCCCGAAGGCCCCAAGGTGATCCAGGGCGACATCACCTTCGACGGCAAGAGCCTTCTCTCCGTGCCCGCGCACCAGGTGGTGGCCGACCTGCACATGGTGCTTGTGCCCGAGGGGCGACACATCTTCGGCAACCTCACGGTCATGGACAACCTGACACTGGCCACCTATGCCCGGCAGGACAAGGACAAGCTCCCCAAGGACCTGGACTTCGTCTTCGAGCTGTTCCCCCGCCTGGGAGAGCGCCGCAAGCAGCGCGCCGAATCGCTCTCGGGCGGCGAGCAGCAGATGCTGGCCGTGAGCCGCGCGCTCATGAGCGGCGCGGAGTTCATCCTGCTGGACGAACCCAGCATGGGCCTGGCCCCGCTTCTCATGTACGACATGTTCCGCACGCTCAAGAAGCTCAACCAGCAGGGCATGACCATCCTCTTGGTCGAACAGAACGCCCGCCTGGCGCTGGACTTCGCGCACCGGGGCTACGTGCTGGACACGGGGCGCATCGTGGCGGAAGGACCCTGCGACGAACTGCGCGACAACCCGGAAGTGAAGAAGGCCTACCTGGGCGGCTAGCGCCCGGGGCGCTGTTTGCCCGGAGCACCGGCCTGGGTGTCGGCGCGAGCACTGGCCGGGGCATCCTCCTGTTGCGCTCGGCCGGGACATCCGCCATTATGGCGTCATGACTTCAGGACCCGTGCGGGCAGGCATGTCCGCGCGGGCCTCACCCGACAACCGCACCGGGCGCGGCCCATCCGGCGAAACATGAAGAACCAGGAACCACGCAGCGCAGCCACCGCGTCCTTCGCCCCCATGGGGCGCATCACGGACGAACAGTGCGTCAGCCTCATCGGCATCGCCGGGGCGGGCAAGTCCACCCTGGGCAAGGCCCTGGCGGAGCGCCTGGGCTGGGCGCACCTGGACACCGACCGGCTCATCGAGGCCACCTGGGGCCAGCCTTTGCAGTCCATCATGGACGAACGGGGCCTCAAGGGCTTCCTGGCCGTGGAGGAAGCCGTGGTGTCCACGCTTGGGGTCAAGCGCACGGTTGTCTCCACGGGCGGCAGCGTGGTGTACAGCAGGGCGTGCGTGGAGCGGCTCAAGTCGCTTGGGCCGGTCATCCACTTGCGCATCGAGCTGGACACCTTCCTGGACCGCGTGCAGGGCGCCACGGGACGGGCCTTCGTGCGCCCGGACGGGCGCAGCCTGGCCGACGTGTACGCCGAGCGAGAGCCGCTGTACCTGGAAGCCTGCGATTTCCACGTCTCCACCGACGCGGCAGGCCTTGACGAGTGCGTGGAGACGTGCGCCGGAAAGCTTGCGGAGATGCTGCGCCCGGACTAGGTTAGCCTGCCCGCCTCCTCCTGCCTGGATATACCCTTTCCGGAATCTACGGCTTCGCGCCCACCTCCCCCACCAGCATCGGAAGAAATATTGACAAAGACAACCAGAAGAGCGTAATCATTTCGGAACTTTAACTGTAAAATCGCAGAAGGCCCGACAATGAATAAACTCTCCTGGCTGTTTTTGCTGCCCTGCCTTCTTTTTACCGCCTGCAACCCCTACCAGTACCACTACAAACCAGTCGAAAACGGTACGGCCGGGGTGGATTATGACCTTTGCGACACCGCCAAGATTGAACAAATTGGCAAAACGCAGGATCTCCAGGCGGAAATGTTCAAGAAAGGCTATATGCTGATCGGTTATTCAGCCTTCAACATCGACCAGGCTCCTATGTTCTACCTTGAAAACCAAGCCAAGCAAGTCAAAGCGTGCTTGGCGCTGGTGCAGAAACAGTACACCCACACCGAAAACGGCTACATCCCTATTACGGACTACCATCAGGGACAACAGTTTACCCTGAATACGACTGGATCTGCCACGGGAAATTCTACGTATTACAACAAAAACAATACCCAGATTGGAAGCAGAAATTCTACCTACGGGTACAACAGCACGACAACGGTCCAAACCCCCGACTATACGACGACGACCTTGATGCCGTACCAACAACGGATGCATGATTTCATAGCCTCGTTCTGGGCCAGGATGAGGCCCTCCCGGATCGGAATACTTCCGAGCAAGATCCCTGACGAGACCAAGCTCAAGCTCAACATCGAAAAAGGTGTCCTGGTCCGGGCCGTGCGTGACGGGTCAGCCGCCGAAACCGCCGGATTCATCGCCGGGGACATCATCGTCGGCTATAATGACGGCCCCTTCGTTTCCGACGACGACCTGGCCAGTTACCTCAAGAACAACATGGACCAGACGCTCAGTTTCACCGTGCGCAGGTTGGACAAGGAGCTGAAGAAGTCCCTGACGCCGGCACCGGCTGGGCAATAGCCTCCCCTCCTCCAGGACACGAAACGCCCGGCTGCGCAACGGCCGGGCGTTTTTGTTTTCCGCGCCCCCCGATTGGTGTATGATGCGCGCACCCGGGCCGTTCTCGCAGTGCGTGGCGCCTCTCCGGGCTGCCCCACAGGCGCGAAGGGAGGGCGTGCAGAGCGCGCTGGGCGAGGGCCAGGACGACCCGAGATAACCCTTTGGCCGCCGGAGGCTTCTTCCCATGCGAACCGTCATCCTCGCCCTGGCCGTCGTTTTCCTGACGGCGTCCCTCTGCCCGGCGGCCACGCCCTCTCCCGACGCATACTCCGCCATGAAGACCCAGCTTCCCACATACATCCGCAAGGAAATGTCGCTCAACTCGGTCAAGGGCCTGTCCATCGCCGTGGTGGACGGCCAGCGGGTGGTCTGGTCGCAGGGATTCGGCTACGCCGACGAGGCCGCGAAGGTCCCGGCCGGTCCGGACACGGTCTACCGCGCCGGGTCCATCTCCAAGGTGGTCACGTCGATGCATGTCCTGCAACTGGTCCAGGCCGGGCGCCTGGGGCTGGACGACGACGTGCGCGCGCACGTGCCTGAATTCTCCATCCGCAACAGGTTCGCGGACACGCCCCCCATCACGCCGCGCATGATCATGAGCCACCATTCCGGGCTGCCCACGGACGTGGTGGCCGGCATGTGGGCCGAGCACCCCATGACCCTCGCCGCGTACATCCCGACGCTTGCGCGAGAGTCCATGGCCAGCCCCCCGGCTACCGAGTGGCGCTACTCCAACGTGGCCTTCAGCCTGCTCGGGCGCATGATCGAGAACATCGAAGGCCGCGATTTCGCCGAGGCCATGCGCCTGGGACTCCTCGAGCCGCTTGGCATGCGCGACTCCAGCTACGTGCTGACCGCGCCCCTGGCCCGGCGCTTCTCCACGGGCTACCGGGGGGGCAAGCCCGCCCCGAGCCCCACCCTGCGCGACCAGCCCACGGGCTCGCTCTACTGCACCGTGGAGGACCTTTCCCGATTCATATCCGCCGTGCTCGCGGACGGCGCGGGGGTGATCCCCCCGGATGGCCTGCGCGAAGCCCTGCACGCCCCGTTCGAGGGCCTGCCGCTGGACTTCGGCCACCGCCAGGGCCTGGGTTGGATGCTCTCGGGCCTCACCCTTGCCGACGGACGCCCCGTGGCCTGGCACGGCGGCACGGCCATCCCTTTCCAGGCTTTCCTGGCCGTTGAGCCCGACCTGAAGCTCGGGGTGGCCATCTTGGCAAACTCCGAGGAAGCCTCCCGCTTCGCGTCCACCCTGGCCGTCAAGGCCCTGGACATGGCCATGGAGGCGAAGACCGGACAGGGCGCGCCGTTCAAGCCCAGGCCCAAGGCGCCCAAGGCGGCGGACGTACCCCGGGAGGAACTGGCCGGATACGCCGGAAACTACGCCACGCTGGCGGGGCAGCTGGGCTCCGTATGGCTGGACGGCGGCGACCTCAAGATGTGGCTGTGGGACCGCACCGTGGACCTTCTGCCTTTGGGCAACGGGAAGTTCCTTCCCCGCCAGGAGGCCCTGTTCGGGCTGGCCACGCGGGCCATGCCGGAACTGTCCTTCGAATACCGGACGGTGGACGGGCGCGAGGCCCTGGTCCTCTTCGGCCATCCCATGCCTCTCCCCTTCGAGAAGATTCCCCACCGGACGGTGCCGGAGGCATGGCTTCGCAGGCTCGGCGCGTACTCCACGGACGCCCCCGGCGAGGGCATCTGCTACAAGGGCATCGAACTGGCCCTGAAGGACGGCCTGCTGACGGCGGCCATCACCGTATCCACGGGAGTCGAGGGAGCCCCCACGGCCAAGGCCGTCTTCCCCCTGGTCCCCGTGTCGGACGACGAGGCCGTGATCGGCGGCATGGGCACGGGGACCGGCGCCGTGGTGCGCGCCGAAGGGGGCGGTCTTTACCACTCCGGCTACGATTTCAGGCCTGTGCGGTAGCTGCTGCTTCGCGGAAGGGGGCCTCAATCCCAGGCGTCGGGCAGGTTCCTGACCGCCAGGGGCGCGAAGAACTCCCGCGCGGCCTCCATGAAGGCCCCTGCTGCCGGGGAGAGCCAGCGGTCCTCGTGGCGCGTGAGCACCACCTTGGCCGTGAGCGGCTCCCCGGCCCAATCCAGGAGCACCAACCCGCCCCGCTCCACTTCGTCACGCACGCTGAAGGCCGGGACCACCGACACCCCGAGCCCGGCCATGACGCAACGCTTGACGATCTCGACGCTGGAGCATTCCACCAGCCCGCCGAGCCCCACGCGGGCCTCGAGCAGGGCCTCCTCGATGAGCCTGCGGGCGCTCCAGACGTAGCGGGTCAGGAACAGGGCCGAACCGGCCAGGTCCGACGGAGACACGCTGGCGCGGCCGGCGAAGCGCGACCCGGGCGGGGCGATCACCGCCAGTTTCTCCCGGCCGAGGACCTCCACGCGCAAGCTCGCGGACACGAAGGGCTCCCCCACCAGCAGGGCCAGGTCTGTTGCGCCGTGGCGCAGGTCGTGGGCCAGGTCCCGGCGCGAGACCGTGCTCAGGGAGAGGCGGACCTCGGGGAAGCGTTCGCGGAACCGCGGCAGCAGGCTTGGCAGGCAGTGGATGCCCAGGCTCTCGGAGATACGCACGGAGAGTTCGCCCACGCCCGCTCCCGAGCGGGAGAGGAGTCCGCGCGTCTCGGCCTCCAGGTCCACCATGCGCCGGGCGTGGTGCAGCAGGCGCTGCCCCAGTTCGGTCAGAAGCACCGAACGCCCCACCCGGTCGAAAACCGGCGCGCCCAGTTCGTCCTCCAGCGCCTTGATCTGGACCGTCACGGTGGAGGGGGCCAGGTGCAGGGACTCGGCGGCCTTGCGGAAGGAGCATCCGGCGGCCACGGCCAGGAAGGTCTTGAGCAGGCGCACTTCGAGCATGGTTTTGTTTTCCTGAACGAACGGTTCACGTTTAATCGCTTGTTCGCAAGCATGCCAGAGGATATCTCTCCCATCAAGCACCGGATGCTTGCGTCTTTCATTCGAATTTTCCGAACGACCGGAGACGGCCATGAACGACACCCTTCGCCAGCTCACCATGCAACGCAAGAAAGCCCACAAAACGCTCACGGACCTGAAATCGCCCGTGTACGACGCGTTCCTGGACATGGAGCGGGCCGCCTACGCCGACGGACACCTGCCGAAGATGTCCAAGGAGCTCATCGCCGTGGGCATATCGGTGGTGATCGACTGCCGCTCCTGCATGCAGTGGCACATCGAGCAGGCCAAGGCCGCGGGCGCGGGCCTGCGCCAGGTGCTCGAAGCGGTGGAAGTGGGCATCGAAATGGGAGGCGGCCCGGCCACGGTGTCGGCCCGGTTCGCCCTGGAGGTGATGGAGGAGGTCTTCGGCACGGACGCCCTGCGCGAGGCCGCCCGGGATTCCTCGATGCCTTAGCGTTTGAGTTCGCTCACGACTTGCAGTAGTGGGAGCCTCTCGCGCCATCTCGCATCCCCCGTCAAGCTTGGCGGGCTCGAAAGCGAAGCGGCGTAAAAGTTTTTGAGAGAGTCCAGAGAGAACTTTTTTCAAAAAGTTCTCTCTGGCCGCCGGAGGCATCTTCCATGAAATTCGTGAGCAAGCGCACCCTGAGCCGCCGCCTGGCCGCCCTCTACGCCAAGATGGGCAAGGCGTTCGACAAGGCCGCGCCCGAGGGCTTCACCTGCGAGGGCTGTCAGCAGAACTGCTGCGTGAGCTACTTCCAGCACCACACCCACATCGAGTGGTATTACCTGTGGGAAGGACTCAAGGCCCTGCCCGAAGCCAAGCAGGCCGAGTACCTGGCGCGGGCGCGGGAGAACGTGGACCGCACCCGCGAGGCGTTGGCGCGCGGCGAGGTGCCCAAGGTGATGTGCCCGGTGAACGAGGACGGCAAGTGCGGCCTCTACGAGCACCGCATGATGATCTGCCGCATGTACGGCGTGCCCAACGTCCTGCTCGGCCGGTCGGGGCTCAGGCAGTTTCCCGGGTGCCCCGTGTGCATGGAGAAGGTGGAGGGCCGCGAGCACGACCGGGTGGATCGCACCCCGCTCTACCGCGAGCTCGTCGAACTGGAGATGGACTTTCTCGGCAGCAGGCGCAACCAGGTGCCGCGCGTGGACCTGACCCTCTCCGAAATGATCGTGGCCGGACCGCCCAAGCCGTAGCGCGAGGGGATCGACGGGGGAAGAGAGCCTCCGGCGGCCAAAGGGACGAGTCCCTTTGGAATCCCCCATCGCTTCGCGTCCGAGGGCGGACGCGAAGCTGAGGGAGGCGGACGACGAGTATGATCTGGGAAGGCGTTTGGGCGCTGTGCAAGGTTCTGGCCGTGTTCGGCTGCATGCTCACGGGCATGCGCCTGAAGTTCGGCATCGGCCCGTCCATCCTGGCGGGCGGGTTCATCCTGGCGCTTCTGTTCGGCATGGGGCCTTCGGCGTGGCTCAAGGCGGCGGCCTCCTCGGCCATCACATGGGACTGCCTGTCCCTGGCCATGATCGTGGTGCTCATCCTCATGCTCTCCCACGTGCTGGAGCGCACGGGGCAGTCGATCCGCCTCATGGAAGCCCTGGCGGGATTCCTGCCCAGCCGAAGGCTCCGGCTCATCTTCTTTCCCGTGCTCATCGGGCTTCTGCCCATGCCAGGCGGAGCGGCCTTTTCCGCGCCCATGGTGCGCCAGACCGGCGAGCCCCTGGGGCTCACCGACCCCGAACTGGCCCTGGTGAACTACTGGTTCCGCCACGTGTGGGAGCTGGCATGGCCCCTCTATCCCGGCATCATCATGACCGCCGGGCTCCTGGGGCTGCCGCTGTCCACGGTGGTGGCCCACACCGGGCTGGCAGCGGTGTTCTTCGCATTTCTGGGGTGGATGTTCATCCTGCGCCCGCTGGGCCCCAGGCTCAAGGCCCTGGAGGAACTCCCCGCCGCAGGCCCCTCTGCGGGCGCCGGCTCCGCACCGGTGCAGCCTCCCCGCGACATCCGGCTGGCGCTTCGCCTGGGGTTGCCTCTGATCATCGCCATCGCCGGGTCCTTCGGGCTGGAGACGGCCATCGAATCCTCCTTTCCGGGCGTATCCTTCGAGCTGGGCATCATGGGGGCGCTGACGGCGGCCATCATCTGCGTGTTCGTCCAGAACAGGGCGGACCGCTCCTTCCTGTGGCAAAGCCTCATGCAGAAGGAGCTGCGCCAGACGCTCTTCCTGGTGGGGGCCATCTTCGCCTTCAACGCGGTGATGGAGCAGGCGGGCGTGGTGCGGGAGATGGTCAAGCTCGGCGGCGAGGCGGCCCTGGTGTGCGCGGCGGTGTTCGTGCCCGCGCTGGTGGGCATGGTGGCCGGTGTCACCATGGCCTTCGTGGGCGCGTCGTTTCCGCTGATGCTTGGGCTTCTGGACCAGCTGGGGCTGCAACACCAGGCCACGGCCTGGGCCGTGCTTGCGCTGGTGTCCGGGTTCGCAGGGGTCATGGCCTCGCCCCTGCACATCTGCTTCGTGATGTGCTGCCAGTACTTCAGCGTGGAGATGACACGCTTCTGGCGGGTGGTGCTGCCGCCGTGCGCGCTCATGCTGATGTTCGGCTTCGGATGGTTTTTCGTGCTCCGGGGATTCTGATCCTCGTTGACCTTGAGTCCTGTTCCCCGTAAGAGAACGCCGCATGAGGGCTGTCTTTGTTTGGCGTTTGGCTGGCGCGCGACTCTTATGCTTCGCGCTGTGCATGTTGCTTTTGATGTCGTGGCAGTCCGGGACCGTGCACGCGGCCTCGGAACAGGGCCATAAAAAGGCGCATGTTTCATCCAACACCTCGAAATCAAAGCATGGCGAGAAAAAGAAACGCCATGGACGCTCCTCGCGCCGTAAGGCGGCCGTTCCGGATGACGCCAGCGGACTGCACCTCAACGTCAAATCCGCCTTCCTGATAAACGCCAGCACCGGCAAAGTGTACTTCTCCCAGGACCCCGACGAGCGAATCCCCCCCGCCTCCATCACCAAGATTCTGACCCTCTTCCTGGTGCGCGACGCACTGGCCCAGGGCAAGATCAAGGAAACGACGCCCATCCCGGTGAGCGCCCTGGCCATCCGCACCGGCGGCTCCACCATGAGCCTGTACAAGGGAGAGAAGGTGCCCTTGTCGGAAATCATCAAGGGCATAAGCGTGGTATCGGCCAACAATGCCTGCGTGGCCGTGGCCGAATACCTGGGCAAGGGCGACTCGCGGCGCTTCGTGGGCATGATGAACGCCAAGGCCAAGAACCTGGGCATGAGCCGCAGCGTCTTCCGAAACCCCAACGGACTGCCCGCCACCGGGCAGGTGTCCACGGCCCGGGACATCGCCAAGCTTTCCGCCAGCTACCTGAAACGCTACCCGGAATCGTTGGCCATCCACTCCATGACCTCGCACACCTACCACGGCGTGGCCCACCACAACGCCAACTCGCTGCTCGGCCGCTACGAAGGCGCGGA